>JAJRUW010000060.1 GCA_024277615.1 Fidelibacterota bacterium
CTGGTTCGTTATCAGGGTATTCAATATTCCAGTGCTGAAGAATATCGTCGGAATTCCGGGCTGTATAAACATTTGATCGAGCATAAGGAAGTGACCCGTGAAGAAGAGAAAGAGGTTTGGGATTCAGTAGTTAAATTTATAAATACAATCGCGCGGCATAATATCAGCTATCATACACAAACGGGAAATAACATCGACAGAATTTATGTGACCGGCGGGCTTGCTAATGATCACCTCATCGCCAATGTCATCCGGGACACAACTTTTTTCATCAATAAACCTGTGGAATTCTGGGAACCCATGAATAACTTTCTGGTCGGCACGGAAATTGAAGAGGATGATAAGTATCAATACGGTACTGCACTGGGCATTGCCTTGAGAAATTAGAGCCATGAGATATCAATTAAATTTTTTAAGTACAGCAGCCTTTAAAAGACATCAGGAACACCAGAAACAGTTCATCATTCTGCTGAGTTCAATTGTCTGGATATTCTCATTTTTCCTCCTTTTCAATATGTACAGGTCAATAAAATTCAAGACTACCGTATATGAATCGAAAGTGCGGTCCGTACAAAGTAACATTGTTGAATTGGAGCCTGAGCTTTCCTACCTGAAGCAACTGGTAAATGAAAGGAATCAATTGAAGAAATATCTTCCCCTTTACCTGGAAGAAAGATACCGCCCCTCAATCTGGCAGGCCAGACTGTATGACCTGGCCGAGCTGCTGCCCCAGGACCTCGTGTTATCTGCAATCGAATTCAAACCCTATAATGAAGAAGCAGTGAAGCGGGGGGGAAAAAAGTCAAAACTTAAAAAAGAGGATGTTCCTGAAATTAAAATTGACGGCTATATGGTTTTTAAGAATAAAACCCAGGATATTTACAGTGTGGATGAATACCGCGAAAGACTCATCGCAAGTGCCACAATGGAGCCGGTTTATTCTAAGATTGATATCCTAAACAACCGCATTTACAAGGATGAGGATAACCTGAAACTTATTTTTTCACTGGGGTATTTCGAATGAAAAAATTAAACCTCGGTAAGTCGAATTCGGCTAATTTAAAATGGTATCTTTTAGGCATTCTGGGATATGTTGCCCTGGCTGCAGTATTCTTATATTTCTTCATTTTACCCGAATTTCAAAAATATGATAAACTCATCGCCGGACAGATCAGTATGGAGGGAACCTATGTTGACCTCGTTGACCTGAACATAACCTCCGCAATAGACAGTGTAAAGCATCAGATTGAGAACCTGAAACAGTTGCGGACTCAGTTCGAAGATCGTTTGTTGGATGATAATAATTTCAATGCCCTCATGCCGGTAATTGATAATTTAAGCAAGAAATCAAACCTCACAGTTGCAACACTTGATCCGGTAAAAAGTGTTGAAGAAGTAAAACCTAAATACATTAAGCGGTCTATAACGGCCTCTCTGATCGGAAAATATAAAAACTTCATCACTTTTCTGGGCAAATTAGAGGCAAATCCGGAATGGCTGCTGATTGAGAAGCTCAGGATCATACCTACGAAAGAATCAGCAATTTACCGATATAATTTGATAATTTCAGTTTTGATGGAAGCACCGGAAGATGAAAAATAAGAAATTCAGAATTATATTGGTTACCGTATTCCTGCTCGTCATCTCAGCTCTGGCACTGAACTTTGTGGGAGATACGGGCCTCCTGAAAGGCAGCACAAGGTCAGATTTAGGGAAACTTGACGTTGACCAGGTAACCGTAAAAAAAATTGAAAAAGAAGTTAAAACAGACGAAACTGCCCTGGTTGATTACATCCGTTTCATACAAAAGAAAACCCACGAGATCAACATTGCAAAAATGCGTGATCCCTTTATGGCCAAAATAGAACCTAAAGAAATTGTCGAGGTGAAAAAAACAAAGGTGATCCCCAAAAAGCAACGCCCTAAAATCAGTATTGGCGGAATCGTCTGGGACAAATTAAACCCCTATGCCATAATCAACGGGGATATTTATGAGATTGGTGATAAACTCGATGACTACACGGTCCATACGATTCTCGATTCCATGATCATCCTTTCAAACGACAATGATATTTTTACAGTCCAATTTAATCAGGAATAAATGCACATGAATCATTTTGACAAACGCAGAATATTTAAATTGAAGCATCTACTGCTTAGCTGTTTATTCCTGTTGCTGGTTAGTTCGACAGCGGGTGCATCTACTCCGGATGCCTTATCTGCAAAGCCTCTTGATAGTAAAAGATTAGATGCCATCTCCATTAATGTGAAAGATGTTCCGCTTACACAGGTGCTCCATATTATCAGCAAAAAAAGCGGATTGACCTTCATTCCTGATCCGGCCATCAGTGATATGCTGATCTCGCTGGATTTAGTGGATGTGGACCCCCTGGGTATCCTCAGAATCATCTGTCAGCTGTATAACCTTGAATATCAGGAACTCATGGAGCCGGGGAAATACCTGGTTGCCGACAAAAAGGCCATTGCCATCGAGACCAAATTATACAGTTATCGATGTGAATTCACTCAGGCAAAAGACCTGGCAAATGTTTTAAAAAATCTGGTCACACCGGGTGTTGGAAGTGTTTACGCCGATGCAAGGACCAATACACTTATCTATCGGGATACACGCACGCAGGTATATGAACTCGAACATATCATCAGAGATCTGGACAGGGCAACCAAACAGGTTTTTATTAAAGCAATTATTGCTGAAATCACTTTGAAAAAAAATGACAACCGTGGAGTGCAGTGGTTTACCTCCGGTAAAAAGGTTGCAGCCGGAACTGTCTTCGATCTGCGCGAACTGACCGGGACGCTCCCCGAAAAGCCTACATTACCACTGGGGCAGGGATTAGGCGTCGGTTTTTTGAACGCTTCAATCGATGTTGCTTTTAATATGGTTTCAACGGTCAACGACCTCAACCTGTTGTCCTCCCCCTACCTGATCACATTGGATAATCAGAATGCAACCATCGAAGTCGGAGATCAAATCCCTTATCCGAAACTAAATGAATTCGGTGTGACCTCCTATGAGTTCAAAGATGCTACGCTCATGCTGAGGTTAAAACCCCATATTAATAATGATTCCACGATCACTGTATCGATCCAGCCTCAGGCAAATTATCAGCAGGGCTGGACACCCGACGGAATACCGATTATCGCAACCCGCAAAGCCAACACACAGATTGTGGTGGAAACGGGCAAAACCGTCGTCATCGGCGGAATCATGCAAAATTCCGATATGGAGACCGAAGTCCGCGTGCCCTTCCTGGGGTTACTCCCTTTCGTAGGTGAGCTGTTCAAATCAAAGAAAGTCACAAAACAGAGGACGGAATTGATTATCATGCTGTCACTTGAAATCGTAGATGCGGAATTTACCGATTACACAAAAGAAAAGAGTAATCTGATTCCTGACCAGCTCAAGGATCAATTAAAATGACCAGATTTCAGATTAAGACAACTCGTGAACTTCCCAGAGTTCTCATTGTCGATGATGAACCGGCAGTCTGTCAATTTTTCAAAGATCTTTATGAAGAAATGAATATGTTGGTGGATACGGTAATGACCGGACAAGAAGGATTAAAAATGGCCGAGCTTGACACCTACCAGCTGATATTTCTTGATATAAAACTGAAAGACTGGGACGGTATCGAACTGCTGAAGGCAATTAAGGAGAAAAATATCCATTCCAAGATCATCATCATTTCAGGTTTTCTCACCGATGATATTATCAAAGAAGCTCTGACCAATGGCGCCGACAGCTATTTGTTCAAACCACTTTCAGCCCGGGATATCAT
Organism: Fidelibacterota bacterium; assembly: GCA_024277615.1. GTDB lineage: Bacteria > Fidelibacterota > Marinisomatia > SCGC-AAA003-L08 > JACNLC01 > JAADGM01. The sequence goes on from JAJRUW010000060.1 coordinate 3,801, forward strand.
CGCCAAAACATATTTATTGATCGATACGCCGGCAACCAGACTATCTATTTTTTAATTTTTAGACAAATTCCAATCGTAACTCTGCTCTTGCACTTTGGGTATCAGGGGCACAAAACATACCCGGGGTCCGCTCTTATGAATAACAAGATGTGATTTACGGCAAACAACCCTGACTAACATACCTCTGCATGGACTGAATATATCTGCCAATATCCTTGTAAAATCTCATTGCATTCAGATGATTCAGTTGTTTACTTTACACCTACAGAGAGAGATAAAACTGAAGCAAGACAAATCCATATTCCCCGCTCAAACAGCCGCTGATCAGGAGCTTTTCAAAAGATTTCATCTGGCCTATCTGCGTTTTTCAAATGGCGGGGTTATCCTCAGCTGCAATCCTGTACTACTGAATTTGCTAGGTTTGCAATCAGATTCGGAACTCGTAGGTACTTCCCTCGGGGATTCGCTCTTTACCGAGAACTTCGCCGAAGAACTCTCGCTCTATCTTTCTGCAGAGGATTTTAAATCAAAGATTTTTCAAACTACAGTTAACAGTTCCTCAGACGGTTTACGGTTTGTCAATCTAACTGTCATTAAAACAGAATCTGTGTCCGGTCAAAAAGTATTTGAAGCCATTGTACAGGATGTGAGCCATTTGCAGATAAAACAAAAAATCCAGTCTCATGTTGAAACAATTGAGATGTCGGCAACCCTGGCCCGGAGAGCCTCGCACGAAATTTCAAATAAGCTGACTGCGGTACTCGGCTATTCCGAACTGGCACTCATTAAAATTCCCCCAACCGAGAAAGCCTTCACTTATATTGAAACAGTGCGCAAAAGTGCCAAGAATACGCTTGAAACCGTCCATGAATTAAAAAAGGTTTACGCTCTGCAGGAATACTCTCCCATGGTCCTTGACCTTAGTGAAATTTTGAGTACTGAAATAAAGCGTCTCAGAACGAGGGTACCGAGTAAAATCAAAATTGAGTTTTCCGCACCGAAAAATACAAAATGTACTATTTACAGTGACTCAAAAGCTTTGAAATATATCTTCGATGAGATTATTGCCAATGCACTGGATGCAATGCCTGACGGAGGAACCATCGAGGTTAAAATAAAAAGTAAAACACTGCAGAGTAATAACCAACTGCACCTGATACCCGGTAAATACATCACTTTGCAGATCTCAAATTCGGGAACCGAAATTCAAACCGCTTTACGGGACAAGATTTTCGAACCATTTTATTCCACAAAAGAATATTCCATCGTCGATGGTATCGGCTTGTCTCTTGTGGAGAGAGCCATGTATCTCGCCGGCGGCAGGGTCATCCTCACTGAAACGAAATCCGGGAACACCTGCTTTGCATTATATTTTCCCCGTTACCGCAAAATGGGGTAATTCAGTATTCCAAGCCCATGGAGTCCCCGGCTGATTATCCCCTGAATTTATTTTCTGAATTGCAGGCGGGCCTGGCAGAAGCTGCCAATCAGGAGAAAGCACGTCAGCAACAGGCTTATATGAAATCCCGGATGCCCTTCCGGGGAATTACTTCATCCGAACGAAAAAAATAGCCTTCAAGGTCTTTAAAAAGTTTCCACCATGGGATAATGCTGTTTACAGGCTTTGCTTGAGGACGATCTTCGACATGTCCCAATATCGCGAAGAATGGTATTGCGCCGTGGATTTTGCCGTTAAATATAAAAAATATATCGTTTTTAAAAATTTAGACCTGTATCTCTATCTGATCATGCAATCTCAGTGGTGGGACGTTGTGGACGGTGTTGCCGTCTGGCTTGTGGGTGTCGCTTTGAAAGGGCATCCAGGCCTGTCCCGTTCACTCAAAACCTGGATCAGAGATCAGAATCTCTGGATCAGGAGAACGGCCCTGCTGACCCAGCTGCAGTATAAACGAGACACCGATTTTGAACTTCTGAGTGAGTTAATTCTGCAGGTTGCGGATGAGAAAGAATTCTTCATTCGCAAAGCCGTTGGCTGGACGCTGAGACAGTATTCCTATACAGATGCAGAAGCAGTAGTGCAATTCGTCACCGACCATTCCGATCAATTATCACGGCTTTCCGTGACTGAAGCTCTGAAAGCCTTAAAACGAAGAGGATACTTTGCCCAACAAAACCCGTGATCTCAACCGGCTGTTAATTCTGGCTCTTATAGCGTTCTTTTGCAGCAGCTGCAGCTATCTGACCTCATACGGCAGAGCTGTACACCGCTCCAGCGCTGCGCTGAATGCCGGCGATTTCGATACGGCAGTCAGGGAAGCGATAAGAGCATACGGCCTGAAAGATGATTCCGACCAAGCCCTTGGACTTATCGAAAGCGCTTTCCCGGCCGCCATCGGGCAGCATGAAGCAAAGGCAGCCGCTTTAAAAGACAGTGACGATGAATTCAAATGGGATGCAATCGCCCAGGAATATGAACAACTGCAGAATCTGGTGAGTTTGCTCGACGGGCTGAGTAATTCCGCAAAACTGAAAATACTGGGTAAGACCGAAACTCATGATTACACTGCTCTGCTGAAACTTTCTCTGGAAAATTCGGCCGATGCACATTATCAGGCCGGAGTTCGATTTGCAGAAAAAACGGAAAAGGAAGACTACAGAAGAGCCGCCCTCCAATTCAAAACCGCCGACAGGATTGTACCCGGTTTCAGGGACGCCGCAGAGCTCTATGCCGAATACCGCGGCAAGGGAATGCTGGTAGTGGCCATTCCACCCTTTGAAAATAACAGCGGAAAAACCGGTTTTGGTGACATCGGGGAGACTCTCACCAGCGGGCTCATCGCAGCCCTGATCGAAGACAGCAGTCTCAATGAATTTGTCCGAATCGTTCGTCATGACAAACTGGATCTCATCATCCGTGAACAACAATTGTCAGAATCGGGAATTGCCGGCCCTGCGTCGGTTAAATTGGGGAATATACTCGAAGCACAGCAAATCATCAGCGGTACAATCACACAAATAACGGTTTCCCAACCTCAATACAGTAAGTCGGTTAAAAGGCTGAAAAGATCAGTAGTGGTTGACAGGGTTTCTTACACCGGAGAGGACGGGAAAAAACATATACGGAAAATTTATGGGGATGTCCGCGCCAGAGCCGTGCTGCATGAGATAACGGCAGAAGCGGCCATATCTGCAAATTACAGTCTTATAGATGTAGAAACCGGCCAGGTACTTTACACTGATAATGTAAGAGGTGATTGGAAGTTTTCCGATACCTGGGCCACTTTCAGCGGTGATGAGCGCGCCCTGAACTCAAACATCGCCGCTTTGAGTCGCAAGAAGCAGCAACCAGTTCCAACTGACGAAGCAATGGTAGCCGCTGCCGTTTCCAATCTCGAGGAGCATCTTTGGCAGTCCATCAAAACTGCACTTCAGAATACGCGGTAATTTCAGTGGTTTGGATGCTGTATCTTTAAAAACCGACCGAGAACCCAAAACCAACCGCCGCATAAAAATATTCCCGTTTATAAATCTCACCGTCACCCCAAAGCCAGCCTACTTCATAATAAAGCATCGACGATTGCTTCCGCAGGGTCAGGCCTTTGTAAGCCCAATAAGGTAGTCTGCCGGACCCTTCAGGGTCGCGTGTGTACATATTCGTACGGCCGAAAACAAAATTTATGCTGGCTTTATGAGTTCCTATACCAAACTGCCATTGACTGCCGGAAATGCCATCACCGGGGTGCTCAACTATCTGTGAAAGATCCAGCCCCCCGGTTAATTTATTAGCGAAGCCGGCTGAATACTCAATGCGAAAAAAATCATACTGTAATTTTATTTGGTAATTCACGATGGCGGGATAACCAAGTGACACTCCTCCTCCCAGCTTAAACTCAGGCGGATTTTCCCGATCCTTTCCACCTAAAGCTGTGTCCGTTCTCTCCTTCAGCGAGTAAGTGAAGGTGTTCTGACCCGCTTCTTCGATTACGATTACCCCATTAATTTCCTCATAATCCTTTGAGGATATCCTGATATCATAAGTACCGGGACTCAGCTCCACAACCCTGCCGTTTTCATTGATTCTTCCTATATATTTTCTCGAAATGTACAACTTGCTTCGCGCCGTAACGGGAATTGTGCGAATTGTTACGGGATAAACGGCCGGATGCAATTTCACCAGCTTATAATTGACGGCTTCCCACAGCCTGAGGACCCCTGAATAATCCCTGTATCCCTCTTTTTTGATAAGCAGGTCGTGATCACCATAGGGCACCAAAATTTGCAGCGGTGACAGACCCTGGAAGATTTCGTCGAGCCACACCTCAGCCCCATCGGGGACTGAATTCAAATTTAACTGCCCGGTTTTAACGGGCAGCTTGAAAGTACGGTAGAGTGTATCTCCCTCTCCCATTTGCAGTTGATGAATTATGTCTTCGTAACCATTAGCAAAGACACGCAGCTGATGAAATCCTGCCGGCAAAGGCAGATTTTCAAAAGGAATTTGGTAAGCGGTTGTATCTGCGTCAATCGTCAGTGAGGCACCATCCGTTGAGCTGTTCACAGTCAGATAAGCGGCCCGGGTTGAATCTGTTATTCCACTGAGAGCCGGCAATGCAACGTTTTTCAGGGACACGCCGGTAATTTGCTCGACCAGGCTTTGTATTCCGGTAAAATAAAGATCCGTAATTCCGCCGGTCGTTGAGTACTCGGCCACGGCGACAATTTCACCCGTACTAACATTGAATTCCTGAGCAGACAGGATCAGTACCTCCCCCATTTCGCTGACAGCACCGCCGACCATCAGGCCTGCTCCCAGCAATTGTCCGATCTCCACGGCACATTGCGCATCCACACAGCCCGAGGCAGATTGAAAGCGCTGCTCCCGGAGAATTTTGTCTCTTTGTGATATGGTAATTACGTTGAAAAGCTGTGTCTGCACCAGCAAGTATTCGATACGATCCGTGATGGTTTTAATCTGATCAGAGGATATGGAGAGTGTTCGATTATCAGGATCAAGTACGGATATTCTCATTTTTTCCTGCCCTGATACAAGGCAGAGCAACAGGAATAAATAGATCCCTTTTCTGCAAAACCCTCTCATTTTATCACCGTGGATATCCCGGAGAAAGGGTAAAATCAATTGAATATCTCTGTGGGTCCATGCAGACGGTCGTTCTCTATCGGCTCAGGCTGTCAGCAACCTGAGGCAGTATTTCTTCATAAATTTTATCCGATAATTTCTTAAGTGCATCCTTTCCGGCATCTGCAAATGAATTATAACTGACGCCGGGAATATTGTTGATAGATCTCTGAAGCAGTTCCCTTCCACCTGACCTTTCCAGAATGCTCAAGGTACAGTCCGCTGATGCCTGATACACCAATTGACCGTAGAATTTGGCCGGCTTTGAATTACGTTGACTGGTCGATACGCTGGTCATCACCAAAATGTCCGCTTCCTCTCTTGCGGTGAAAACGGCATCGAAACTTGCTTTAAAATACTTTTTAACGGCAGGCTCAAGATAGGGATGATCATTTACCTTCCCAAGATTTTTTTCCGTGCTTTGAAAATGAATTTTAAGGCTTCTCACAGTCACCGGAATATCCGTTTTTATAATTGACGGGATAGTAATTCGGCCTATGACCGCCGGTATCAATTCCCTTTCATCGACTGTAATATAAAATATCTTTACGCCAACACCTTTGAGCGTTCCCGGTAAAAAGCTTGCACTGCCATCGCCGGAACTGATAAAAAAATACTCTGCCGCAGAATCCTCCGCGTATGCCCGTAAAGGAATCCCTCCCAGGGGTTTGCCCGTGTCACCATCGAAACAATTAACGGCGATACCGTCTTTCAGGGACAGACCCGAGATCCCGGTGAGCCTGTCAGTCCGGGGTTCCAGTGTGATACGATTGTAGGCGGCCAAGATCCTTGCATTGATATACGAGTATAAATTGACCTGCTCCCCGCTTTCCGCAGGATATGTCACCTGAAGATCCTCATCCAGGTAATCAACAATCTGCTTCAGGGCATCCGTCAGGAATACAAAAGTATTTTTTGAGAGTTCATCCCCGATCATATCGAGAATGTCCAATGCTCGATTGACAGCCGCCTGTCGTTTCAGAGCAATAAACTGATAATACTTTTCTTTCGATAATCTCGCCTGGACATAATAGAGTGATTTGATATGCTCGTTCTTGAGGATCTCAATTTCCTGCAAAGATGCTGTCAACCGTGAGTTAATAATGGATTGTGTGTACTCAGATGGGTCAAAATTCTGTTCGGTGATGATGCGCGTAAAAGAGGATGAAATCTGAACGGAGATTTGAGAGGCAATTTCGTTGTAGGCTGCCTCACGGGCACTCTGACGGGTTTCACCGGTGCCAACTCCGTACCAGTAACGAGAGTTGCTTGCACTCTGCTCAATCCAGTCCGGCGTTGTATCAGGCGCTCTGGTGCACAGGGGTAATAAAAGTAATGTACTGATAATTAACAGCTGCCGCATAATTAATCGAAGTATTTTCCTTCCTTAATGCGAACAAATTTAAGCAACCCGCCTGGAGTATTCTCAGTAAAAAATAGTCGTAGTACCGACTCCGGCAGGTTGCAAAGCGGGTACATGGTTTCGCTTAGGTATCTCTCAAAAGACTACTTTTTGGAATCTCCGGCTTCTTTTTTAACTTTCCTGCCTAATTCCTCTGACAGGTTCTGTATAAATCCGTAATAGAAAGGCTGGCCTTTCAGCAAAGCCCCCGGATATGATTTTACGATCTGCCCGTTTCTGTCGATCAGAAATGTAGTCGGGACGGCATTGATGCCTCCATATTGCATGGTGACCTTTCCCAGATCGTTGGGAGAACCGTAGAGAAGGGGATAATCAATTTGGAAAGATTTCATGAAATTCTTCAGCGCTTTTTTTTGATCAGAAACTGAAATACCAAGGATTACCAGTCCGTCCTGCTTATATTTATTATACAAATCATTGAAATCCGGGATTTCCATACGGCAGGGATAACACCAGGTGGCCCAGAAATTTACAAGCACAACTTTCCCTTTGAATTCACTTAGCGTTATGACAGAATCCGTAGAAACATCTTTCAGCGAAAAATCCGGTGCCAGATTTATGTCTTTGGTCAAAGCTGCTATTTTTTTATTCTGGGTGTCGGAAATTTTACTTTGGCCGGTCAATAGAAACAGTCCGAATATTCCGAAAAACAGTGCCGTAATAACAAAGTATGATCTTTTCATAATGTACCTCTTGAGTATTTAGTTCAGCTTGCCTTTTTCCAGAAAGCTGATAAAATTGTTGACGTCTCTATCTAAGCCCGGTAGCGTAACAATAGTCTCCCCCGTTTGGGACAGAACCGCATAGAATGGAAGGGCGACCGTATTATAACGGTCCGATTGGATCAGCTGATTTTTCCGGGCATCAGCTCCCAGATCAGTATAAAGTTTTACCAATATGAAATCTTGCAATAAATCTTTAACTCTTCTATCCGAGAGAATATTATTGTCCATCCATTTGCAATTTGTACAGGTGTAACCTGAGAATTCAAGGAATACGGGCTTGTTTTCTTTCAGGGCTGTTTCCAGTGCCAGATCCAAATCGTTAAACCAGTTTTCGGAAACTTCCTTATTCCCCTGTCCGCCGGAATTGGAATCTGTAACCATTGCTGCAGGAGGCAGATAAGTATTGATCATCCCGCTTAAGGGTCTGCCAAAGAGACCGGCTGCCAGGTAAAATCCAAATGACAGTACCATAATCGCCAGGATAAACCTTGGTACGCTCACCGCGTCCAGTTTGGAGTCATGTGGCAGAGTAATTTTGCCCAGCAGGTATAAAGCCAGCAGAATTGCCAGAGAGACCCATACTGCGAGTACAAGTTGTCTGTCAAAGAAGCCCCAACCCCATACCATACTGACATTGGCAAAAAATTTCATTGCTGCGGCTGCAATGACAAACCCCATCACAACTTTCACGGAATTTAACCAGCCTCCGCTCTTTGGCAGTTTTGAGAGATATTGTGGAAACAGCGCCAGGAAGAAAAAGGGCAGTGCGAATGCTGAACTAAAGGCAATCATGCCTATCAGAGGCCAGAAAAATGCACCCCTGCTGGCAGCCACCAGCAGCAAACCCACAAACTGAACGGTGCAGGTAAAGGAAGTCAGGGTAAAGGTGAAAGCCATAAACAAAACCCCCAGCATGCCCCCTTTCTGTTCTTTATTCAGGCTGTATTGTCGCAGTGAAGAAGGCAGTTGCAGTTCGAACATACCGAATAAACTCAGGGTGAATACGATGAACAGGGTGGCTATGAATAAATTCACCCATGGATTGGATGCAATCATATTAGCGCCTGAGGCCCCGAGGGTAACCGATAACAGCATACCCACGACAGAATAAATGATTACGATCCCAAGGGCATAGACTGCTGCTGACTTGACGGGTTTACTGCCCTCCTTTTCACCCTGTTGGGTGAAAAATGAAATCGTGATGGGGATCATCGGGAAAACACAAGGAGTCAGTAATACCAGCAGCCCCATAGTAAATGCCAGGAGTAAAAAGCTCCACAACCCCTGATGAATAGCTTCATCCAATTCGCTTTCAGACTTGTCGTCACCGTTTTCAGTACTGTCGGGATTACCCCCCGTTGGGTAAACCGTTTGAACGGCAGAAATGTACTGCTCCCGTGCTGGTCCGTCCTCTACATTGATGCCAATGGTATAATCATCCCACTGAGGAATGCACCGTGTTGCATCACATGCCAGATAGGTGAGAGTCCCCGTTAAATCATGTTGTCCGCTGCTGACATCACCGGCGATAACCAATTGTTGTGTGATTTTAAACCGGCCCTCATGGATGCCTATCGTCTGGTTGAAATTCTCGTCAAATTTCAGCTCGGGGTCAGCTTCCTGCAGGATACCAATGGTTTGGAAAAAAAGTGTGTCGGACCAATCAAAAGAAGTCGGGCTAAGACTTAGCTCCGGATGAACCGAATAAACGTGAAAGCCTCTGTTGATCTTGACATCCAACGTCAGTGTCACCGTTTCACCCCGGCGCACTGTCTGCCGGTCAAATTTCCCGGAGAATTGCAGGTATTTTGACTGGCCCAGTAAAGTCACCGTAAAAAACAGGACGGTAAGGCCCAACTTGATCAATTTCTTCATCTCCGGATTCCTTTCACACAATTTTCTGATATCAACCTATCATCTCCTTAATATTCTCTGAATCAGAGTTTCTTTGAATGTTAGTTTAGACTCAATATTTTCCAATTGGTTACAGACTGCTTTTCGTCCGTTCACGACTAAAGTATCAACCTGGCCGAATTCAGACCAGTTAATATCCAATGTCTCAGGCAGGATGACCACATCGGCGGCTTCACAGGTTAGCCCTGATAATTTCAGGGTGGAAACCTGTTCAGCCCGGCTGAGAACCTGCAGGATATTCGGATTTTTCAGCTTCCTGAAATTCCTTAAATTGACATCTACAGCGATTGTCACATCAGGTCCCATGCTCTGCAAAAGCTTCAAGGGAATAGGCTGTGAAGCCCCGCCATCTGTTAAAAGATGTCTGCCACTGACCAGAGGCTGTATGAAGCCGGTCACGGCGGATGTGGCGGTGAGGGCAGTCACCAGATCACCCGAATCAAAGACTACATCCTTCCCTGTATTCAGGTCAAGTGCCGAACATTTAAAGGGAAGTATTAGCTGGTCAAATCTCTCCACCGGGAGCATATATTCAATCACATTCTGCAGCCGCTCAATTTTAAGCAGTCCCAGCCGGTCGTTGGCTATGGAGAACATGACGTGCTGCTTAACATAATTTGTAGCGCTCTGAAAGATCGACGGATTGGATTGCCCGGAAATTCTCAGGCTGTCAAGACCGACTTTTTTATACTCATCACTGTTGAGAAAAGATTTTATGCGGTCGGCTATCCAAACCGGGTCCAGCGTGGCAGCATACATGGCTCCAATCACAGCACCGATCGAAGTTCCGGTAATCATATCCGGGGCAAGCTGCCGGTTCTTTAATTCCGCCAGTATCCCGATGTGGGTCAAACCCCGGGCGCCCCCACCCCCCAGGGCTAAGCCCAGCGTTTTATTTCTTCCCGGCATCCCCGGCGGTTTCAGGTGTAATCACCCTGACTTTCAGGATGCGTACGGGTTCCAACGGGTTATCCCGTTTATCTCTGGGAGTATTGACAATGGCATCAATCACATCTGTATTTTCGATCACTTCACCGAAAACCGTATATTTCCCGTCAAGATGAGCTGCACGGTCAGCGCAAATGAAAAACTGGCTGCCGGCTGAATTCGGGTCATTGGAACGGGCCATGGACAAGATGCCCTTCTCGTGATATTTTTTATTGAATTCTGCCGGAATCGTCCAGCCGGGGCCTCCGGTCCCATCGTTTGCCCGATTGGCATCCCGTGATAAAATATCGCCTCCCTGGATCATGAAACCGGGAATAACCCGGTGAAAAAGAGTTCCGTCATAAAAACCGCTGTTTGCAAGTCTCTTGAAGTTTTCACAGTGTTTAGGGGCAACATCCGGGAAAAACCTGATTTTCATGGTCCCTTTGGTAGTTTCCATAATCGCCATGTCATTTTCGGTGACCGGTTCAACAGGATAATTTTTTGTTCGTTCTTTAATTTACTGAATCTCCTCAGCAGTGATGGGTTTGGATAGATCCACTTTCTGGCTGCCTTTCATGGTTTTTGCCTTGGTTGTCATGGTTTTCTGCGGTTCTGATTTTTTGACTGTTTTTCCGGCCTGAGCGTTTAAAAAGACCGCAAAAACGACCACTGTCACTATGGATAATGCTGTTCTCATTTATATTCCTCCATTATTTTCAACTATATCGATGCACTTCAAATCCAGCCGGCCGGCTAAGTTTCCAAATTTTTCGGAAAACTGAAAAACTGTCGTCTATTTGCCACTTCTGCCTCTGGACGTCATGGGTACATTTTCTGCACAGAGCGGGCAATTCTCCGGTTCCCAGCTTAAAGACGGGATCTTCAGTAAGGGTTTTGAACGGAAACCGAAATCTACAGCCTGGTCATTACGATCCACCAGATAAGAAATACCCGCAATGCTGGCATGATGTTTCTTAACAACTTCAATCAGCTCGAAAACCGATCCGCCGGTTGTAACGATATCCTCTACAATCAGTACCCGGGCACCGCCCGGGATTACGAACCCCCGGCGCAGTGTCGTGGTTCCCGCCACTCTTTCAGTAAAAATGTGATTGACCTTCAGGTGCCGGCCGACACCGCCCGCCAGCAGAATACCGCCAATGGCTGCACCGAGAACGAGGTCAATGTCGTCTCCGGCAAATTGTTCTGCCAGGGCTCTGCAAACGCTCTCCAATGTCCGGGGATTTTCAAGTAGCCTGAATTTCTCAATGTAGCGGTCGCTGTGACGTCCGGAGGTCAGCAGAAAATGACCGCTCAACAGAGCCCCGGAAGTTTCCAATAAATGTTTGAGCTCGTTCTCGTTCATAGAAATTTCCTGATCTGCATCGTATATTCCAGAGCCGCCTCTCTCACCGCTTCGATACTCCCGTCGCCGGCATAAAGAATTCCCCGGGATATATTTACGATGCCTGTTCCGTAGGCATTCCCCGTTTTCAAGGACATCTCAAGATCACCGCCCTGAGCACCGATGCCCGGAATCAGCCAGGAGAGTCCTTTTGTCACCTCGCTCAGCGTCTGCATCTGCTGTGGCTTTGTGGCGCCCACTACAAGGCCTACATTCTGCAGACGATTCAGTGAGCGGGCCAGTACGGCCACTTTCATGAAGACAGGGGTTCCGTCACATTTTCTGAGCTGGATATCCTCGGCTCCGGAATTTGAGGTCAGTCCGAGCACAAAAGCACCGCGTGCCGCATCTGCAATGAAGGGCAGAATAGAATCCTTGCCCATATAGGGTGAAACAGTCAAAGCATCGGCCCCAAGTGTATGGAAAACGGCTTTGGCGTACTGCCTGCCCGTATTTCCTATATCTCCGCGCTTACCGTCGGCAATTGTGATGGCACGAGTACCGATAAACCGGATCAGCCGTTCCATGAGGGCGTAACCGGGTGAACCATGCCGCTCATAAAAGGCCATATTCAGCTTATAGACGGGTGTAAATTCGATTGTGGCTTCCACAACTGCTCTGCCAAACTTCTCCAGCACTTCAATTGTATCGGCATCGCGAGCCTTTAGTCTGTCTGGGTCAAGATCGAGCCCGATGCAAAGGCGATTGTTTTTTAACTGACAATAATGTTTCAGTCTTGCATTAAAAGTGTCCGGCATGGCGTCAAATTTAGGTTTACAGCTCTATTCTTTCTTATTGAAAAACACAGCAGTTTGTAACGGCGCAGGCTGATTTATATATACGGGCGTATCCTATCATATAGTAAAAAACATTGGTATATACCGCTGATTGTCAATTGCTCTCAAGGGGAAAATCCAGTTACATTTATTATCCGGATTACTGTTGTATCAGGATAAATTGGGAGTGGCTCCCGGGCTGGTTTCAGCAACGGAATTACAGGTTAAATCCGGATTATTGAAATGCGCAGCCCACTCCGGCAAAGCGGATACCGGGACGGGACAGAACCCGGCTTTTAAATTCTCATTTGATAAAAGTCAAAGGAGCACGACACTATGAAAGGCAAATTTATAAAGACATCTATAATCCTGTTTGCGGTTTTCTTCCTGACTCTGCAATGCTCATCCTCATCAAATTCAGTCGTAGAGATCAAGGCATTTCCTCTGAATAATTTGGATGGTATTCTAGCAAAGATCCCCTTGTCCATCGATCATAAATTCACTACTGACGGAAAAGGGTCACTTAAAATAACTGCCCGGGATTCAGTTGATGTTCCGCTTTTTGTGGTTGGGGATATCGATATCGAAAAAGTAAAACTGATTTATCGCGCAAAGATCAGAACCGAAAATGAAGCCGGAAAAGTCTATCTTGAAATGTGGTGTCATTTCCCGGACCTGGGATATTTCTATTCCCGTAATGTCACAACTCCTCTCACAACAACGACAAACTGGACCACCATGGAAACACCCTTTTTCCTGAAAAAGGGAGAGAATCCCGATGAGATCCGACTGAATCTCGTCATTACCGGAGAAGGTATCGTCTGGATTGACGAAATCCAGTTATTAAAAGCATCACTCAAATAATCTGTAATGGGAAAAATAAATTCCGGATTTAAAATTATTTGTCTGGAACTAAACTTCAATAGATTAAGGAACTGAAGTGAATATTCCTCTTTTCCTGGTGGATGCTTTCACTTCGAATATATTTAGTGGCAATCCTGCTGCTGTCTGTCCGCTTGATTCCTGGCTGACTGCTGAGCAGATGCAAAAAATAGCTGCCGAAAACAATCTGTCCGAAACTGCTTTTTTTGTGGCAAACAAAGATAGTTACGAGCTAAGATGGTTTACACCGAAGATAGAGGTTGATCTCTGCGGGCACGCGACCCTGGCCAGTGCGCATACTCTTTTTACCGAACTTGGATACACCGCACAAGTTATCCGTTTCAAGACTGCCGGCGGAAATTTAAAGGTCAGCCGCAGCGATAAACTGCTCACCATGGACTTCCCGGCAACACCTCCGAAAAAGATTGAAACACCCCGCAGGCTGGTACATGCCCTGGGAGCGGTACCCCAGGCGGTTTACAAATCCCGGGATATACTGGCTGTCTTTGAAACCCAATCGGTGGTAAAAAATATCCGCCCGAATTTCGAATACTTAAAAGATCTGGACTGTCTCGGTGTGATCATTACGGCACCGGGGACGGTTGTTGATTTTGTCTCCCGCTTCTTTGCGCCGGGGGCCGGAGTGGACGAGGATCCGGTAACGGGTTCGGCGCACACGACTCTGATTCCCTACTGGGCGGAGCGCCTTAAAAAGGATAAGCTGCTGGCCTATCAGATATCGGCAAGAGGTGGAGAATTATTGTGCGTAAATTCCATGGGTCGGGTTTATATCAGCGGCAGAGCCGTCACCCGTTTCAAAGGTGAAATTAAACTGGAGGAATTAATATGATCGCAGACTTTTTCAATATTAAGAGCTTTTGGTGGATTCTGGCTTTGGGTGTTTTGGCAGCCTGTCATAACGGTAAAGAAAGTCAGTCAAAGGTTGGAGGAGAAAACATAATGAAGATCAGCAGCTCAGCGTTCCAAAATAACGGGAAAATTCCAGCGGTTTATACCTGCGACGAGGCGGACTATTCGCCTCCGCTGCAGTGGTCGGGTGTACCTGCAGGCACCAAATCACTGGCGCTGCTTGCCGATGATCCCGATGCCCCGATGGGCACCTGGGTACATTGGGTGATTTACAATATCCCCGTTACAAACCAGGGCCTGGCGGAAAATTTCAGCCGGGAACCCAAGCTGCCGGACGGCACTTTGCAGGGTGTAAATGATTTCGGCAAAATCGGCTACGGCGGCCCCTGCCCTCCCGGTGGGACCCATCGCTACTTCTTTAAACTTTATGCACTGGATGCCCTCCTCCCCGATTCTCCCGGACTCAACAAAAAAGCATTGCTAAATACAATGGAGGGGCATATTCTGGAGCAGGCGGTGTTGATGGGAACCTACCGTCGGAAGTAGCTCTCAGGCATTCTCAAAGCACATGGGAAGACAGAAAAAAACCAGCCCAAAACAGGCCCGCGAAGGTCTGAAAGACACCGGAAGCAAAGGAGTCAAAATCGTCGCTGTTTCCGCTCTGATCGTGACAGCCTTTTTTTATACCGGCATTGCACTGTTATTTTATCTTACTCAGGAAAGATATGTGTTTTCACCCCAATCACAGCTCACAAAGTACCCTGATCTGCTGGGATTGAAATATGAAAATGTAGAGCTGAAAACTGATGATGGCGTGAAACTGAACGGCTGGTATTTGCCGAATGAAAATTCCACCCGCGTCATCCTGTTCTGTCACGGGAATGAAGGGAATATATCAGATCGCCTGGATCACCTCAAGCTGTTCCATGACCTGGGATTTAACATATTCATTTTTGATTACCGCGGCTTTGGGAAAAGTACCGGTAAAATTACCGAACGGGGAACTTACTATGATGCTGCCATGGCCTGGCAATATCTTAGACTCGTGCATAACTTCAAAGCTGAAAACATCATTATTTTTGGTCGCAGCCTGGGAGCTCCAATTGCAGCCAGGGTAGCGGCCAGCCAGAATCCATCCGCCCTGATCATTGAATCCGGATTCATTTCTATTCAGGCGCTGGGTGCTAAATTATATCCGTATTTACCGGTTCGTCTGCTTACACGCTTCAGCTATGATACGCAGAATTATCTCAAAAGAGTCAAATGCCCGGTACTGGTAATCCATAGTGACGAAGATGAAATCGTACCCTTTCGACACGGCAGAGAGCTCTTCAATAACCTCACCGGCAAAAAGATGTTTCTCAAAATATCAGGCACACATAACACAGGTTTTAAAACCTCAAAGGAGCTTTATCTGAATGGTCTTCGGAGCTTTTTCTCCAAATTCTTTCCGGCAGACGGAGACAACGCCGGTGCAAAATAATACCGATCGGTGCTGCAGATGATGAAAGCTGTAATCTACAACCAATACGGAGCGGCTGAAGTGCTGGAA
>JAJRUW010000061.1 GCA_024277615.1 Fidelibacterota bacterium
AACAAACACCGGCGCAGTCCATGGCAGCATTGAAATCTTCGGGAGCAACGCAGTCATCGCAATCATCTACAACAGAGGTCCCGTCACAGACACCGGCGCAGTCCATGGCAGCATTGAAATCTTCGGGAGCTACGCAGTCATCGCAGTCATCCACGACAGAGGCCCCGTCACAGACACCGGCACAGTCCATAGCAGCATTGAAATCCTCTGGAGCTACGCAATCTTCGCAGTCGTCGATGACATGATCGCCGTAACAAACACCGGCGCAGTCCATGGCAGCATTGAAATCTTCGGGAGCTACGCAGTCATCGCAGTCATCTACAACAGAGGTTCCGTCACAGACACCGGCACAGTCCATAGCAGCATTGAAATCCTCGGGAGCTACGCAATCTTCGCAGTCGTCGATGACATGATCACCGTAACAGACACCGGCGCAGTCCATGGCAGCATTGAAATCCTCGGGAGTTACGCAGTCATCACAGTCATCTACAACAGAGGTTCCGTCGCAGACACCGGCACAGTCCATAGCAGCATTGAAATCCTCGGGAGCTACGCAATCTTCGCAGTCGTCGATGACATGATCGCCGTAACAAACACCGGCGCAGTCCATGGCGCCATTGAAATCGGCGGGAGCGACGCAGTCATCACAGTCATCCACGACAAAATTTCCGCCGCAGGTTCCGGTACAGTCGTTGTAAAGACAGCTGCCATCGTCAACGGTAGCTGACGCATCGAAAGTACAGGATGCCGGATCAGTACAACCGGGAATTTCGACAAAGATCTCATCTATGGCCATAAATAAATCTCCGTAAGTCCCCGTTCCTGCAGAATAGCTCGCAACGGCTGAATACTCTGCCCCGAGAGACGGCCGAAATACTTTTATCGTCACCGTGTGTCCTTCAACATATCCCGGGAATTGCAAACCGCCGATACCGCAGTTATCGAGGGACCCCACGCAGGATACATTGACCTGATTACCATTCCAGGCACCGGCACCCACCAGAAGTTCCCCATGCTGATCAGAACAGTCTCCGGAGTTCACCAATGCATCACTATCAAAAAAGCCGACTTCATCGCCCGGTTGCAGACCGGTTATGCTGTTTTCGAGAACAATGAGCTGCCAGATACCGGTTTCGGGGGCTGTGACTATGAAATGTTCCAGCAGATATTGGCAACTCCCGTCATCCAAAGTGGCATCCGGGTCATAATTATCAGCAAAGCTGTCGGTACAGCCAAAAACGATACAGGGTCCATAGCTGACATCGATCACAGGAAAATCGGGTGCCGGTCCCGTAACTACGGCATTGGTCAGGCAGAGCGAATTGGCCGTCAGACTGTTGTAACTAAGCAGTGTCAGCAGTCCCGAACCGGGGGGGATTTCAGTATTGCTGAAAGAGAATCCCAATACATGCGTTCCTGCTGTCGAAACCGCATAACCGTAGTCCCCGGCCAGTCCTCCAGCAGCACCGGCCAGATCTGTACCGGTCACGTAAAAGTCAAATCCGGTCATACCGAGAGGTCCCGGATTATCGATCAGGATTTCAATGGTTTGAGCCTGAACATCTACCGCGCCGAAGCTCAACAATATGGATTGCGTATATGAGCAGGAACCGTCATCAACTCCGGCAAAGGGGTCATAATTCAAAGCTCCGGGATCAGTACAACCCGTCTGACATAGGTCACCCACACCGTTACTGTCTCCGTCTGTCTGATCGGGATTATAAGTATCAGGGCAGTTATCGCTGCCATTGGTCACCCAGTCGGCAGGAGCGTCTGCGGCACAAAAGTCGCCGGAAACACCGGCGCCCCAGCCGTCACTGTCCGCATCGGGCCAGTAGGGTTCTGCATAGAGGCAGCTGCCGTCATCCTGAGTGGCGTCCGGGGCAAAGTTACAGGCCGCTGGGTCCGTACAACCGTAAATAATGTTCATGGGATCAGTGGTGGCACAGGCTTCATTTGACTGACCCGACTCAATGCCGCCGATGACGGCTGATACCGTGTAACAATGGGATTCGGAGTATCCCAGCGGTGTATCCGTGTAGCTGGTTCCCACAATTCCGTCGGCAAGCAGGAGCCCGTCCCTGTAAACTGAATAAATTAGCTGTGACTGACCGATATAATAGGGTCCTCCGGTTGTGACACTGAGTGTCAGCCCGGCACCATCAGACGCGTGCGCCGCCGTCAATTCAAAATAGCCGTCCGAGCCGGTAAAGGATACATCTACATAGCAAAGAACGGCCGTTCCGGCGGGTAGATCAGTACCGGTCAGTGAGAATCCGAGTACCAGGCCATCAGTGTTTGTCGGCATGGTAAACCCGGCGGCACCGGCACTGCCGCCCGAGGCTCCGGAAACCGCAAAATCTGGAAAACTTGAATTGAGATCAAACTGGAATCCACCAACCGGTACGAGATTCGTCATGGTAATTTCCAACTGTCCCGTTCCGGAATCATAGCCGGTGATGGCAAGTTCAACATCACTGCGGACCGGAGGAGGGTTCCAGTCAAGTTGAATACTCTGGTTGCCGCCAACCGCTGTGAGATTCTGCGGGCCGTCGGAATACTGGCAACTGCCGTCATCAATTGTGAACAGCGGATCATAGTTTAATGCGGCCGGGTCAGTGCAGCCCATGCACCAGCCGGCAATCAAACCCGTGTTCCCCTCAACACAGCCGCAGGCATCTTCAAATGCAGTGCCGCCGCAGTCTCCGTTACAGTCAGCTGACTCGGGTTGTCCGGGATCTGCGGGACACCAATCATTACAGCCCGCGGGATAAATACAGCTTTCAGCTGCCAGGTAGTTGCAGGCTGCCGGATCCTCACAGCTGGTTCCCAGACAGGGACCATAGCTTAGGTTGAAAGCGATTCCTGATGATCCGGATACGACCCCGCCGGAAAGACATATCTGCCCGGCTGCCGGCGGAGTAAAGGCAATCACCGTCAATAAATTATCACCGGCAGGCAAGGTGCTACCACTGAGATCAAACCCCAATACCAGGTTCCCGCTCATGGTTACCATCCAGCCCAGGGACACTACACCGCCCGAAGC
The DNA here is from genome assembly GCA_024277615.1 of Fidelibacterota bacterium. Classification (GTDB taxonomy): domain Bacteria; phylum Fidelibacterota; class Marinisomatia; order SCGC-AAA003-L08; family JACNLC01; genus JAADGM01. The sequence continues at coordinate 3,047 of JAJRUW010000061.1, forward strand.
GGAAACAGGCGTGACACCGTCAATGTTAAATTGAAAACCGGCTACTTCGGCATCCGAATTCAACCAGACTTCGAAAGTCCCGCCCACCGGATCATAATTATTGAAACTCAAAACTCCATTGTCAGCCAAAGCGCCTGAAACCAAAAGGACCAGTGCCAGCAGTGGTACAGCTTTTTTCCAAATTCTCATTTTTCTCTCCTCATTTATTGGTAAGATCACTCCGTTCTATCTCCTGTCCGAAATCCTCCCATCACCGAAAGAATACAATCCGGCAACTTTCGCGGGTGCAAATGTATCGGGTTATCATGTTCGGAAGGAATAGGGAATTTTTCCATTCCGATGTAGGAGAACGAGACTGACACTTGTAGTGGTTTGTCTTACAAGAGAACACTTTAATTCATTTCAGACAACTGTTAAATCCGGATATATTTCGCCGGAGTACAAACAGGTAAGTCATGCATTTTGATAAAGCTTATGTCATAAGTGTGGAGGAGAAAAGTTCCGCAAGGCTGAACCGCTTTTACAAAAGCTGCAAGCTCGCAGCCGTAGAGGTCGAATTATTCAGTGCGGTTAACGGTGCAACAGCCGATTTAAAGGACTGGCAGCGCAGAGGTTATCTAAGCGAAAACTTCAGATTGAAGATGCCCGGCAGCCTGGGCTGCCTTTTAAGTCACGTGACGCTCTGGGAAAAAATCGGTGCCGACCCACAGGTCGAGATTGCTATCATCTGTGAAGATGATGCCGAACTTAAAACTGATTTCCTCCGGCAATTACAGAATATTTCCTGGGATGAGGTCCCCGGGGAATGGGATATGATACGCCTTGCCTGCCACAGGGTCACCGGGGAATCTGTTTCGAAGCATCTGTTGAAACCGCCCTCTGTGCGGCGTAAGGGAATCAATGCCGGGACTTTTTGTTATCTGATGAGAGCCGCCAGCGCCCGCATCCTGAAATCGGTGCTGATCCCTTATGAGAATCGTCAATCCATGGATGTGCTGCTGAAAAGCCGGACAGAGCAATACAAATCTTACATATTGAAAAAACCTCTCGCCAGGGAAATGCGCTACCGTTACTCTGTCCGTCAGGATTTAAACCTGAATTATGGCAATGGCAACAGATTTAAAAAGTTTTTGGTCAATTTAACCGGGAAAATATTTAAATAAATGGAAAAACACCCCAACAGTAAACTGATTACATTGTACAGACCTGCAGACGAAGCCGAGATGGCCGTGATCTGTTCTTTACTGGAGGCTGCAGGAATTCGGTTTTCCACAACAAATGTGCAGACCCAGAATTTATTCGGAGCCGGTGTATTGGGGACCGGTTACAATCTGTTGTCGGGTCCAATTGTCATTCAAATCCTTGAAGAAGACAAAGCCTCCGGCCAGGCCGTCATTGACAGATATCTCGGGTCAGCTGATGACGGGGGGCTAACTTTAGAGGACGAAAATGATTAGATTACAGCATTCCGGCGAACTTGACATTCAGGATTCCCAAATGCTCATCTCCGGCTGCAGACCGGCAGGGCTGCCAAAGGCTGGGTGAATGCAGGACCGGCTCAGGGAAGCCAGGTGTTTGAAAGGGCTTCCCTGAATTTTCACGTCAAGCCTGAAGCTCTGCAGAATTGGCTGAAGGCCATGCCTAAAACAGAACTCCACCTCCATCTGGAAGGGGCGATTCCGCCGGATGCGCTTTGGTATCTGATCCGCAAATACGGCGGTGATCCGTATCTGAGTGATCTTACCACTCCAGAGTGAACTAAGGCATTTCATCAGCACTACACCACGGGAATATCTCTCTATCGAAATTACTGCGTATCACGCCAATGAACAAATCATCGCAGTGAGTTATAAATAATCCTCAATTCAATAAAAAAGTATTGTGAATATTTCCTGCCTGGCCTAAATTAGCCCCTGATATGTCGTTGAAATACATACACTCACTGTTTGAGTAATATCAATAGAATTAACGATATATCAATTTATACAAGAATGGGGTTTCAGCTCGGTTTGAAAAAGTGGAAAATCATGGTTTTATGAGGAGGCTAATTATTCATTGATAGTGTTATTTTTAAAAGTTGTAGCCCCCCCCGCATCAATATTTGACCGGAACATAAGTAAAATTTGACAGAAAATATAAAAATTTTAGTCATCGAGAACGATGACTTTGTGATCAATGATATCCGCCAGATGCTGAAGAGCTGCGGATTCGCCCCTCCCCGTATCACTCAATCCGGGGAAGAGGGACTTAGATTTATTGAAAGCTTTGACCCGGATTTGGTAATAATGGGGCTTGTGCTGCAAGGCAGTCTGGATGGCATTGAAGTCTATGAGCATATCAATTCCGAATACAATATTCCGGTAATTTTCCTCACTGAACGGGATGAGATTGACATCCTGAAATATGTGGGTATTTCTGAAAGTTACGGCTACCTGTTCAAACCCTTCGTCGAACGTGAACTTTATGCCAATATCCGCATGGCCCTCACTGTCCATGAAACAGAAAAAAAACTGCGGGACAGTGAAGAGAAATTCAAGCTGCTGACCCAGAGCTTCCCCGCCACGATCTATTTAAGAAAAAATGATGAGTATCAGAGCCCGTTATTTCTCGGAGATTCGATCGAAGCCTTGACGGGGTATAAGCATGAAGAATTCATGAACGGGGCTATTACGCTTACGGAGCTGATCCATCCGGATGACCTGACTGAAACCCTGGCCAGGATGAATGATGCCATCGAAGCGCATACTCCGTTTCAGATCACCTACCGCATACGCAACCGGGACGGAGGCTGGCAGGTGGTTCAGGATGCCGGGAATCCTGTTTACCACGAGGACAGCCTTTTATTTGTTGAGGGGTTTTTAAACAAACCGGAAATTGCGCAGGTGACCTCAACCGGAATGACCTCGGGAACCGATTCGAATGCTTTCGAAGATTTGATCGACATCTGCACGGATGGCGTGGTCGTGCATCATAACGGTAAGATCATATTCGTCAACCGTACCGCCTCCAAACTGTTTGGTGTTCGCAACAAGGAAGAACTGCTGGGGAAAAGAATTCTCGATTTTATTCACCCTGAATTTCAGAAAATGTTCAAAGAGCAGGTTTATCATGAACAGACCGAAACTGCTTTGAAATTCCATCGCGAAAAATTCGTGCGGAAAGACGGGGAAATCATTGATGTTGAGCTTGCCGGCTGCCCCGTCATCTTTGATAATGCTCCCTCTATTCAGCTGATCATTCGGGATATTACGACCGTAATGCGGCAGGAATCGGGTCAGAAGCTGGAAAAAGACCGCTACTCTCTGGTCCAGCAAGCCACTCAAGTGGGGTTTTGGGAATGGGATGTGCAGATGGATACTTTCAAACTTTCACCGGAGGCAGAAAAAATGTTTGGCCTCCGGGGAGAGAAATTAAGCGGATCGTTTCAGGGGTATGTTGAAACCATCCCCGAAGAGGATCGCCCAAAAGTCAGGGACAGGATAGCAGCCTGCCTCGAGCTGGGGAAAAACTATCGCATTGAACACCGTATTAACACAAAAACAGGCGCTGTTAAATACGTTTCCGTTCAGGGTAACACGATCAGGGATTGGCAGGGCAAAGTGGTTCGGATCTACGGCATTATTTTAGATATCTCGCATCACAAGCATTTGGAAGAAAAAGTTCAGCAATACCGGGCCCGTCTCGAAGCCCTGACTTCCAGAGATCATAAAATTATCGACAAATTCAAGAGCCTTGCAGCATCCGGTCACGAAGTTTTGGAACAGGGTTCCGTCATACTGCTGATCACTGAGACGGGTGAAGACGATACTTTAAAAACCACTTATGTATCTCCGAATATTGTGCAGCTCGGTAATAAAGGCAGTTCCCTGCTGGCAGGTGAAATAGAACTACTCGACCTGATTCATCCACAGGATCGCGAAAATGCAGCCCGGACAACAGCAGAAAATATTAATGCCGGACTCGAATACTGGGAACAGGAATATCGGATCATCACCGGGGAAAAGGATATCCGCTGGGTCACGGAATCCACACATCTTCAGCAAAATGAAGACGACCAGCAGCATAAAACATTTTTCACTTTTTTAAGTGATATTACACCGATGAAGAAAATCCAGCATGAATTACAGGAAAAACAAAACCAGTTGATCCACTCCGGCCGGCTGGCTTCTCTAGGTGAATTGGCTGCAGGTGTTGCCCACGAGTTGAATCAACCTCTGGCCATCATACAATCCCAGGCACAACTCCTCCAGATTATGTCCAATAAAGATGAAGGACTGAATCCGGCCTTAAAAGAGGATCTGGAGGTCATCATCGAAGAAGTTGACCGGGCTTCGGAAATCATCGAAAACATGCGGGATTTCTCCCGGGTCGAATACAAAATGAACGGTGCTGTTGATCTGATCGAACCCATTGAAAAAAGCCTGATGTTTTTTAAAAAGCAGTTTATCAACCACAATATTCAGCTCGACACCAGTTATGCTAAAAATGTTCCTAAATTGCAAATCAATCCTCAGCGATTCGAGCAGATCATCATCAATTTCATGACCAACGCCCGGTATGCGGTAGAAAAAAAATCGGAAATGGAAGTTGCGGATTACCAGGGGAAAATCGCTTTAAAACTGTTCTCTTCGGATGATCGGAAAAAGGTTATCCTCGAAGTACAGGACAACGGAATCGGTATGGATGATGAGACCCGAAAAAACTGCGTTGAACCTTTTTATACAACTAAGAATTCCGAAGGTACCGGACTGGGGCTCTCGATTGTCAGCGGTATTGTAGATGAATTTAAAGGCGAACTGGAGATCGACAGTGAAGCAGGGGAAGGGACGACCATGCGGATTCTGATACCTTGCGGTAATGTTGAGCTTCCACACAACATCGCAGCAGAGCAGGTTTAACCTATTCCCATTCCCCGCCACAACAGATACGGGCCGGATAGTTTATATCACAAATACTAATCACCCGTCCGTCAGGCGCTGATTCCGTGCTTTTATTTCTCCCCTGCCCCTTTGTAATATTTAGCGCTTTTCCAAATGGAATTTAAAATCTTCCGTATGATTGTAATCAAAAAAAGTGAAACTATGATCTCACTGTCTAATGCATTCAGACTTATAATAAGGAGTGCCTGCTGCAGTTTCATACTCTGTGGTGCCGTAAGCGCACGGGATTATAATTTTGGCCATCTTTCTGTTGAAGATGGACTCTCGCAATCTAATATTTACTCCATTATTCAGGATGAACAGGGCTTTATGTGGTTCGGAACTGCAGACGGGCTCAACCGCTACGACGGATACGAATTCAAAACTTATCATCATAACACGGATGATACCGAAAGTATCCCGGGGAATACGATATTCAAAATCTATCAGGATACAAAACAAAGAATGTGGGTAGGTACCGCTGAAAACGGCCTGGCAAGATACGACCGCGATCGTGACAAATTTATCTGCTACAGAAATGACCCCGGCGATTCTACCAGTCTGGCCAGCAACAGCATTTGGGATATTGTTGAAGATGCGAAAGGCCGGTTTTGGATAGCGACAAATGGCGGCGGACTGGAAGTTTTCGATCCGGAGACAGGGAGCTTTAGACATGCCCTTAGAGGTGAGGTAGTACCCTTCCTGTTGAAAGAAACCCGTATTTTTGATCTCTTCATCGACAAGCAGATGAACCTTTGGATTGGTACGGAGCATGGTCTTTATTATTATAACTTTACAACTGAATTGCTCACTCATTATAAGACTGACCCCGGCGACCCTGCAGGTCTTTGGATAGAAAACGTAGTTGCGATTGCACAGGATGGAGAAGGCCGAATGTGGTTTGGAGGGGCTGACAAGGGACTGCATCGACTCAGTAAGGATGGCAAATCGTTCGAGCATCCGGTGAAAAACTTTCCAAATCCGGGCAGCGCGGATGCGGATTATATTCATAATATTATTTCTGACGGAGATTCGTGTCTTTGGGTCGGAACGAAAATGGGGCTTATTCAATACCGCACGCAGTCTGATAAAGTTGACAGATATCTCCGGGATAGAACAAAATCAGGTTCAATAGGCAGTAATGATATTATGACTCTCTATCGGGACAGATCAGGAATTCTTTGGATCGGAACTACCGATAACGGGCTGAGTACTTTGGTGGAAAGAAAAGATAAATTTAAAACCACTGTGACAGTAGAATCTGTCGATTGGGAATCAAGTTCAAACCTGATTTTTTCTTTCACGGAGGATAAGAACGGAACTCTTTGGTTAGGTACCTGGGATGGCCTTTATTACAGAAAACCGAAAACAACCTCATTTATCCAGATTCCGCATGATAAGGATAATCCCGGCAGTGTCAGCAGTAATTATATCTGGGATGTGGATTGTGACAGCCTGGGTGTCCTGTGGGTCTGCACGCAGTACGGTCTGAATGCATTGAACAACGCTGATGGAACCTTCCGTCACTTTTTTCATGATCCCGCAAATCCCTGGAGTATCAACAGCAATGTCGTCTATACTATTACCATCGGGAAAAAGAATGAAATCTGGATCGGTACGGATGTCGGACTGGACCGTTATGACCCGCATCAGGATCGTTTTTACCATTATTCGCTGCCGAATCTTGCATTTGATCAGACCGTTGATTATATCTACGAAGATCGGTCCGGGGCACTCTGGGTGGGTACTTACGGCGGCCTGTTTAAACTAACTGCTGACGGCACTGATTTTATCCGTTATTTGCACGTCAAGGGTGACACAACGACTCTAAGCAGTAATTACATTTCGTTTATTACTGAGGACGACGAGAATACTCTGTGGATTGCGACCTTGGAAGCGGGCATTGATCGTTATAATCCTGTAACGGATTCGTTTAAAGCTTACGGAATGCGCGACGGGCTGCCGAGTGATGTCGTGAACGCCATTCTGCCCGGGGATGCGGGAGAGCTCTGGATTTCCACGAACAACGGACTATCGAGATTTGATGTTAACGAGGAAAAATTCCGTAACTACGATATGTCGGATGGCGTTCAAAGCAACGAATTCAATTCGGGGGCAGCCTATATCGGCCGGGACGGCTCATTTTATTTTGGCGGTATCAGGGGCTTCAACCAATTTTCACCCTCCGAGGTCACCAATCTTGATAATTCCTATATTCCTCCGGTTGTGATAACTGAATTTCAATTATTTCATGAAGTCATGGGTCTCAACGAGAACAACCGTTACCAATTCAAACTACCGAAAGACATCAGCCGGTGCCGGCAGATCACCCTGACCCCGGACCAGAATGTGATCACACTGCAGTTTGCGGCTTTGAATTTCATTGACCCCGAAAAAAATCAATATGCCTGTAAACTTGTGGGCTATGATAAGGATTGGAATTTCATCGGCAACCGGAGGATTATCGATTATATCAATCTGCCCTATGGTGTTTTCACTTTTCGGGTGAAAGCATCGAACAACGATGGCATCTGGAACGAGCAGGGAACGGCATTGCAAATTATACACACAACACCGCTGTTCAGGAAGCCCCTTGTACTTGTAGGGTTAATCCTGTTTTTTCTGGGTTTGATCATTATGATCTTTCAGCTCATTAACATTCGCATCCGGGCCAGAAACCGGCAGTTGATGGTGGTTAATGAGGCCCTTAACGCACAGATCTTCGAGCGGGAAAAGGCCGAGAAAGCTCTGGAAAAATACAGAGATGAACTGGAGGATACGGTGGCCCGCCGAACGCATCAGCTTGAAGAATCAAAGCAGGCCCTGCAGCGGGAAAGGGATCTGTTCATCGGAGGACAGGTGGTGATCTTTAAATGGAGACGCCAATCCGGTTCCATGGTGGATTATGTTTCGCCCAATATTGAACAGGTCTTTGGTTATAAGGATGAAGAATTCCTCTCCGGGAAGCTCAACTATTATGATATTGTCGATGATCGGGATTGTGATCTGGTTAAAAAAGAGATCGCTGATGCGGTAGCCGGAGACCAGCATTCATTGACACATACTCCTTACAGAGTTGTAAAAAAAGATGGGACCATCATCTGGCTGCAGGATTTTACCACTCTTATCAGAGATAAAAAGGGAGACCTGGATTATTTCCTCGGATATGTGGTGGATATAACCGAACAGATCAACAGTGAAAAAAAATTAAAAGAACAGCAGGCCCAGTTAATCCATGCCGGCCGTCTGGCTTCCTTGGGAGAAATGGCCACCGGTATCGCTCATGAATTAAATCAGCCTCTTTCAATCATACGGGCTCAGGCGGAACTGTTAAGCATCGTCGAAGAAAAAAAGCCGCAGGGTAAGGGGAACCGGTTGGAAGATCTGAACCTGATCCTGAGTGAAGTTGACAGGGCTGCCCGGATCATTTATAACATGCGGGAATTTGCCCGCAGGCAATCCGGTAAAATGGGTTCTGTTCATATCGAAGAACCTATCAAAAAGGCATTGGTTTTTTTTCAGCAGCAATTTACTGCCCATGGCATCGATTTGGTAGTGGAAATTGAGCAGGGTTTACCGAAAGTAAGTTTAGATCCCCAGCAATTCGAACAAGTGGTGGTTAATTTCATTACAAACGCCCGCTATGCAGTGGATAAAAAGGAGGAACTCCATTTTGGAGACTATACCCGCCGGGTAGTAATCAGGGCCTATGATGACAGCGAATTGCAGCAGGTAGTGATGGAAGTCAGCGACAACGGTCTGGGGATGACAGCTGAAGAAATGGAACGCTGCTTCGAACCATTTTTTACACGCAAAGAGGTGGGTGAAGGAACCGGATTGGGGCTTTCAATCGTGCACGGTATCGTCAGAGGATTCAAGGGCAATGTCCAGGTGGAAAGCAAGGTGGATTCAGGTACAACATTCAGAGTTTTCATACCCTACACTCAGACAATGATGGGCTAAAAGCCTGATACGGGTCTCTGGTAAATCTGGCTGAATTTTCTTTTTCTCCCAAGATAATACTGTACAACCAGAATGCGTTGATATATTTTTTTCAGCACTTCCTCATCAGAGATCTTGCGTAAGGTTCGAAGTGAACGACGTCTTCGCGAGATTATCTGCGGATGTGTGAGCAGCCAGAACAGGCTGCGTATATGTGCATGAGCATGTTGGGGCCGGAGACTCACCAGTTCCCTGCAAAATGACATAAGTTCCAGGAACAGTCGGGGGAAAAACAGAAAGAAGCTGTTGATTGGATTATAGTTTGTCAACAGCAGCAAAAAACTGTTGCGGTGGTTCAGGTACGTCTTTAACGGTGACGATGGCGGCAGGGTCACAGCACCACGGTGATAAACAACTGCTCCCGGTTCGACAACGACCCGATAGCCGGCCAGATGACATCTCCAGTGATAGTCAATTTCTTCCATGTGGGCAAAGAGAGTCTCGTCAAAACCGCCCATTGCCCGAAAAATATCGCTGCGCGTGAGAAAAGCAGTCCCGGAAGCCCAGAAAATCTCCCGGGGATCATCATACTGACCACGGTCCTCTTCAACCGTATCAAAGATACGACCCCTCACAAACGGGAATACAAGCAAATCCATGAATCCTCCGCAGCCGCCGGCATAATCAAAATGGTCTTTATGAAAGTAATTCAGGATTTTTGGCTGGACGGATGAAATTTTATCGTCAGAGGCGAGTATCCGTTGCAGTTTGTCAATCCATCCTTCGTTGTGGACGGTATCATTATTTAAAAACAGGAGGAATGGAGCTCCCGCCTGATCAGCACCCAAATTGCAGCCGCCGGCATAACCGCAGTTTTCAGGACTGCTGACAATGCGGACCGCAGGGTACTTTTCTGCCACAACGGAAATACTATCGTCAGTGGAACCATTATCCACCAGGATGATCTCAACATCATCCGCGGCGGTTTGCTGCAGTGATGCCAGACAATCTGTGAGAACCTCCACCCCGTTGAAATGGGGAATAATAACGGAGACCCGGGGTGCAGTTATGATGAGTCCTCCTGCAGAAGTTTCAGTGAAGACCGGGCATTCTTATCGTCGGGATGATCCAGTATCCAGGTTTCCAGCACTTTGACGGCTTCATCTCTTTGACCGGTTTGCGAATAGGCCTGAACCAGAGCGAAAACGATTTCATAATACTGGGCATAAGCAGGATTTGTGTACAGTTTCTTAAAGACCGTAACGGCTGAGTCCGGTCTCTGCAGATCCGTAAGATACATCTGCCCGAGGTAATATTGGGTTTCCAGACTGATTGAGGATTCTTTTTGAATCTTTTCCAGAAGTTTTACTGCGTCGCTATCGTAGCCGGCCTGATGGTAGAGCCGGGCAATTTGTAATTCGAGATCGGGATTATTGTAAGGCAGCAGGTCGGGGGGGAAATATTGATCCATCTTTTTGAGAGTACCGTAGGTTTTCTCGTTATCCTCGGACTTCCCCGAATAAATATTCTCCAGAGCAAGGCGTAAGAATCCAGAGCGATAGTTTTGTATCAGCCTTTGAATATTTGCGTTAAAATAGATTTTGGGATTATTCAAATTTCGATACCGGAAAACGCCTCCCTCGGCTTGCATGTGTTTCAGCCAGTCGTCACCTGTGACGATGACATCGTCCATGTCGCCGGTTTCTTCTATCAATTTGGCCATTCGGTTATAATTCAGATCCGGTACTTTTTCAGGGTGTACACGATACACCAGTCCTTCCATCTGCAGATATTCGTCCAACCCGATTTGGTTCTGGGGTGATACGGTTACGGCAAAATAAATGGGGCGTTTCCACTTGACATCTTTCAGGATGCGATAGATCATCAGATCCTGAACTCTTAAATACTGCCCGGCATAAGTTGGTTTCAGGTTCCAGGTAAATGGCGGACTGTCCGGTGCGGGCCCTTGCAGAGTCACGGCTTTTTCTTCCCACGGGATGGGTGTAATCCTCCGGATTTCCTCATCCGAAAGGGTCAGCGGTATTCTCGGAGGATCGTCTCTTAATTGGAACACATACCAGGATGTGTTCAAGAGGCTAAGGTTCACGACCCTCACATCTTTGCGGATACCTTCAACTTCCTGCAGATACCACAAAGGGAAGGTGTCATTATCGCCGTTAGTGAAAATGATTCCGTCTGGTTCGCAGGAGTTCAGCATATTATAAGCATAATCCCAGGCTACGTAATTGCCGGAACGGTCATGTTCATGATAATCCACGGCCAGCATCTTTATCGGCATGAAAACAATCAGTAGCAGAACGACACCCACAGATACCGTATTGAAAGACCGGGTATTCCTGAAATATTCTTTAATGCGCTCAAGTAAACCGGCAATTCCTATCCCGATCCAGAATGAAAAGGCCATAAATGAACCCACATAGGAGTAATCCCGCTCCCGGGGTTGAGGATCATACTGGTTCAGATAAACGATGATCATCAGTCCGGTCACCAGAAATAAAGCCAGGATTGCCAGAGCGCGTTTCCAGTCCTTATAAAAATGGTGCAGCAGACCGGCAATTCCAAATAAAAAAGCAAAGGGCAGCCCGTATCTGAAAACATCAATACCCTCCAGTTTTTTCAATAATTTCCCCTGAAGGTTTACCACATCCCAGTCAAAGCCTCCGCGCCCGATGAATTGCCAGGCAAAATAACGCAGGTACATTTCTTTAACCTGATAATTGAGGAAAAAATTCCAGGCTTCTCCCGTGGTGGGGTTATTTTTATTGTTGGTGTAACGGGAAGCATATGTGCACTCCGGGCGCTTGAGAGTTGACTTTCGGTCCAGAATACTCCAGTCACCGTACTGATCTCTGTTCATATAAAGGACTGCCCCGTCAAGCGTATCGGGATTGTTCTCGTTAATGGCCGGGTGCTGGGAAGCCCTGATGAAGATCACAGTATAAGTTGAATAGCCGATGAAGATCAGGAGAAAACTGGTGAGCACTGTGGACAACATATGCTTATGCTGCATGATGGCCCAGACCGCGGCGGCTATCACGGCGAGCAGAATCAAAATCGGGGCCGCAATTCCGTAACCGGCTGCCAGGGCGGGCACACCTTTTATGATTCCCTGGTAGATTATTAGAAATACAGCGCCGGTAATAAGTATGAGCCCCAGGAAAGTTGACCACTTGAATTCGAATTTTTTATAGTATATGATCAGGCCGATGAAGGGGAGTGCGAGGAGGTTCAGCAGATGAATGCCTATGGCAAGTCCAAAAATATAAGCAATTAGGAGGATATATCTCACATTTCCGGTCTTACCCTCATCGCGCGCCCATTTGAGGATGAGCCAAACCACGATGGCGGTAGTGAAAGTGGAAACCGCATATACTTCCGTTTCGACAGAATTGAACCAATGGGAATCAGTGAGGGCAAAAGTAAAGGCACTGATGAAGGCGCTGCCATAAGCAATAATGGCATCTGATAACCTGTTTACCGGTCCCCGCCATTCCTCTATTAATAGCACTGTGATCAAATAAACCAGCATTACAGCCAGGGCGCTGGCGATAGGCGAGATGAAATTCATGCGCACACCGATGTCCGCCGATAAAGGTAGTTGTGTGAAAATATTCCCCAGGATCAGGAACAGCGGGCTGCCGGGAGGATGAGGTACTCCCATGATGAAGGAAGTGGCAATGAATTCACCGCAATCCCAGAATGAAGTAGTGGGAGCCATGGTGGAGACATAAATAATAAATGAGACCACCAATAGTATGGCGGCTGTAATTTTGTTTAGGGTGTGATATGTTTTTCCCAAATTGGCATCCGGATTTATTGGTTCAGGTTTGGTCATAATTTGAAAGTCAGGAGTTTCGCTTTCCCGTATTCGGTCTGGTCTTTCTGCGTCTATTTTGCAGCTTCTTCACCAGTGCCGGTGTTCTTAGCATCGCCTTCGGTTTCAGGTGACTCCCGGTTTTGATCCGAGGATTCCGGTTTGTCCTTTTCGGCGACGAAATTCAAACGCAGCTCCTTCAGTGTATGGTCAATAAAGTGCTGTTCTTCGTCTGACAGATTCCCTTTGGATTTTTCTTTCAGCATCGCAATAATATCGATAGAAAGTGAAGCACCCTGCAAATCGCGCTCGATTTTATCAGTAATCGGATTTTTCAATTTGCCCATCTGCATATAAGCCTGCGAACTCAGGGACGAAATTAATCCCACAAAAAGCTGTGTATGCATATCCACTTTTGATTCAGCCATAATTTATCATTCCTTTAATATATACGAAAAAACCAGTTAGCAAGTTTACCCAATTTTTACGAATTCAAGCATCGTTTTGTAATGCTCCGTAAAATGCCTGCGCAGCAGCTGATGCCCGGGAGCCTGTAATTGAGGATCATCCCTCACCAGTGTGAACGCCGCCTGTCGAGCCGTTCTGATTATAGGGCCATCCTCAATGAAATTTGCCAGCCGCGTTTTCATATAACCATGTTGTTTTTTCCCAAAGAACTCACCGGGACCTCTCAGCTTCAGATCGCGATCCGAGATAATAAAACCGTCATTGGTGCTTTCCATGACCTTCAGGCGATAGTTTGCATCTTCACTTTATTTCCGCTGCACCAGCACGCAATGACTCCGGTAAGTTCCTCTGCCAATCCTGCCCCGAAGCTGGTGTAATTGTGATAGTCCAAATCGTTCAGCATTTTCAATCACCATGACCGAAGCATTGGGGATATCGATCCCCACCTCCACAACGGTAGTGGCCACCAATAGTTGCAGTTTGTTTAACTCGAAGGCTTTCATTTGTTTGTCGCGCTCAACAGGTTTCATTTTGCCATGAACATAACCCACTTCGAAATCGGGAAATATTTTTTCCTTCAGTTGCAGGTAACCCAGGTCGGCAGCTTCAAGATCCAGTTTTTCAGAGTCTTCAATAATAGGATAAATCACAAAACACTGTCTGCCGGCAGCCATTTCCGAGCGCATGAACGAATATACTTTTACAAGTCGTTTAGGTTCCACGACAGTGGTTTTGACAGGCAGTCGTCCGCCGGGTAATTCATCGATGACGGAGATATCCAGGTCACCATGATATGTTATGGCCAGAGTCCGGGGGATGGGAGTAGCCGTCATCGCCAGCAATTCAGGGGCAAGTCCTTTCCCGATGAGCTCTTTGCGCTGCAAAACACCAAAACGATGCTGTTCATCTACGATGACCAACCCAAGGTCTTTAAATTTTACATCTTCCTGGATCAGCGCATGTGTCCCTACTACCAGCTGCAACTCGCCGGAAGCTAATGGCTCGAGAATCTGTGATCTGTCTGCAGCTTTCATGCCTCCTTTCAGCAGAGCCGCCCGTATGCCCACCAGATCACAATACTTCTGAAAACTGCGGAAATGCTGGTTGGCCAGGATTTCGGTAGGCGCCATTACAGCTACCTGGGCGCCATTGCCGATGACGGTTGCCGCAGTGAGCATGGCAACTACGGTTTTACCCGAGCCTACATCTCCCTGTAGCAGGCGGTTCATCTGATGAGGGGATTTGAGATCGGCATGTATCTCCCGGAGGACATTGATTTGTGCTTTTGTCAATTGAAACGGGAGTTTAGCATACATTCGTTTTAAGAAGGGACCCTTTTCCAGAAAAACCCTGCCCTGGTCATCCAGTCTGGCTTTGCGCCGCAGGGCCATGAGTAATTGGATGAAAAAATGTTCGTCAAACTTCAAGCGGAAAGTCGCCGGCTGCAGATCTTCCAGGGTTTGAGGCTGGTGGATTACCCTGAGCGCAGTATCCAGAGGCATGAGCCCGTTCTGCCGGAGAAAGCGGGGTGGGAAATGATCCTGCACGGGTTCGCTGAGGCGCTCCAGGGCAGTGGCGACAATTCTGCGAAATCCGCTGCCGGTGAGCCCTACGGCTTTAAGCTCTGCCGTTGACGGATACTGAGCCAGTATCTTACCCGTATTGACGGGATCCTCCCCCGGCTCGAGTATATCAAAATCAGGATGCGTCAGTTTTAGTCCGTTATAAAAATCAATTTTGCCAAATACTGCCACGGTGTCGCCAATGGAAAATTTATCCGAGATCCAGGAAATCCCATGGAACCACTGACAGGTGAGATGACCTGTGCCATCGGTCAGTGTCATGGTAAAGATAACTTTCCGACGGGTGGGGATGGTCGCTGTATTTTCAACTCTGCCTATAACCACAGCTTCGTCACCCACTCTCAAATCGCGGATGGCTTTTATCCCCGTGCGGTCAAGATAACGCCGGGGGTAATAATACAACAGATCTTCCAGAGTTTCAATACCGGCGGCGGCCAGTATTTTAGCACGCTGGGGTCCCACACCTTTGAGGTACATGACTTCCGATTCGGTTGTGGTTCTGTAATATTGATGGTTGTCATTCACGGAAAACCTAACCGGTCAAAGCCGCATAATTTTCCTTCAGTTTTCGCAGGTTCTCTGCATATTCCGTCTTTTTTGCACGCTCACGCTCAATGATCTGTGCCGGTGCCCGGGAAATGAAATTGGCATTGGATAACTTTTTGTCGATGCCGGACAGGCGGCCTTCCATACCCGTAATCTGCTTTTTCAGACGTTCGATCTCTTTTTGCAAGTCGATGAGTCCTTCCAGAGGGATGAACAATTCCATCTTGCGCACTACTGCAGTGGCTGCATGCGGGGGTTTCGGGATGTCCGTCCCCACAGTGAGTTCACTGACTTTTGCCAGACGTGAAAGGTATTCCTTATGCTGAACAACCGGCCCCGTGAGGGCCTCCTCTCCCCTGATAAACAGTGTCGCCGGTTTGCCCGGTGCAATATTGAGTTGGGTCCTCATATTCCGGATTGCCGTAATGACATCCATGAGCAGACGCATGGTATCTTCAGCCGTAGTATCTGTCAAGGTCTCATCAATCACGGGCCAGGGGGTATTAATCAGTAATTTGTCACTGTCGGTCTTGAAATAGGACCACAACTCTTCGGTGATGAAGGGTGTGTAGGGATGCAGCAGTTTCAGGATTTGTTTCAATACGTGCACAGAAACGGACTGCGCTAACTTGCGGTCATCCGGAGTACCGGCGTAGAATCTTGATTTGGCAAATTCGATGTACCAGTCGCAGAAATCTGCCCAGACAAAATCATACACCAGTTTGACGGCATCGTTCATGCGGTACAGCTCATAGGCGCGGTCAACTTTGCGGATGGTTTCGTTAAGGCGGGCCAGGATCCAGCGATCCGTCAGATCAAACCTGTCAGGAGCGATATCCCGGAGCGGGGCGGGCATATCCTGATCCAGATTCATCAGTACAAATCTGGAAGAGTTCCACAGTTTGTTCATAAAATTCCTGCCATGTTCCGTTTGGCTCTGGGAAAAAAGAATATCGAGGCCCTGAGGTGCTATCATGAGAATACTGACCCGTGTGGCATCAGCCCCGTATTCCCGGAAGAGATCCAGAGGATCCGGTGAATTCCCCAGGGATTTACTCATTTTACGGCCCTGTTCATCCCGAATAATGCCAGTGAAATAAACCCGTTCAAAGGGAATCTCCTGCTTGAAATAGAGACCGGCCATGATCATGCGTGCGACCCAGAAAAAAATAATATCCGGGCCCGTTACCAGATCCTGAGTAGGATAAAATTTCTTCAGATCGTCAGTTTCTTCAGGCCAGCCCATGGTGGCGAAGGGCCAGAGCCATGAACTGAACCACGTATCCAGCACATCCTCTTCCTGCTGCCAGCCCTCGCCCGCCGGAGCTTCCAGTCCGCAGTAAATTTCAGTTCCGCGGTACCAGACGGGAATTCTGTGTCCCCACCACAACTGCCGGGAAATACACCAGTCTCTGATATTTTCCAGCCAGTGATTATAGGTCTTGACCCAACGATACGGAAAGAAAGCAACCCGGCCATCTGCCACGGCTTTTAAAGCCGGTTGCGCCAGCGGTTTCATCCTCACGAACCACTGTTTTGAAAGATAGGGCTCCACGATGGCATTGGTCCGCTCGGAATGGCCGACCTTGTTAGTATAATCCTCGATTTTAGAGAGCAGACCCAGAGCTTCAAATTCGGCTACAATTTTTTGGCGAGCTGCATCGCGGTCCAGTCCCCGGTATTTTTCCGGGACCTGGTCGTTCAGGGAGGCGTCGGGGTGGAAGATATTGATGATCTCCAGATTGTGACGTCGTCCCATTTCGAAATCATTGGGATCATGGGCCGGTGTGACTTTTACACAGCCTGTCCCGAATTCACGGTCAACGTAATCATCAGCAAAAATGGGAATTGTCCGGTTTACGATGGGCAGTCTTACCTTTTTTCCCACGAGTTTACGGTAACGTTCGTCCTCGGGATTAACTGCTATACCGGTATCCCCCAGCATGGTTTCCGGGCGGGTAGTGGCCACCTCCACAAATCCGCTGTCATCGGCCAGGGGATATTTAAAATACCAGAGTTTCCCTTGTTGTTCGTGATAGATCACCTCCTCGTCTGACAGCGCAGTTTGTCCCAGCGGGTCCCAGTTGATGATCCTCTCGCCACGGTAGATGAGCCCGTCATTATACAAACGCACAAACACTTCCTGTACAGCCCGGGAATAGCGTTCGTCCATCGTGAAAACTTCACGGTCCCAGTCGCACGAAGCCCCCAGCTTCCTGAGCTGTTTAACAATCGTGCCGCCATATTTGGCCTTCCATTCCCAGGCGTGTTCGAGGAATTTTTCACGGCCGATCTCCCGTTTGTTCACCCCCTGATCTTTTAACATTCGGCTCACCCGGGCCTCGGTGGCAATGGACGCATGATCCGTGCCCGGCAGCCAGAGCGTATTTTTTCCCTGCATGCGGGCGCGGCGGATGAGCACGTCCTGAATAGTGAGATTCAATACATGACCGATAGTGAGGATACCGGTGATATTAGGCGGCGGGATCAGGATTGTAAAAGTCTCCTTTGCCGATACCATATCAGGTTTGTAGGCTGCGGAAGCCTCCCATTTGGTGTACCATTTTTCTTCGACCGAAGCCGGTTCGTAAATTTTAGCTAATTCTCTGACTGCCATAAAGCTCCTGCGGTTTCTATAATTCTTCTCTGCTCTCTCTGTCGGTGTCCTCAAATCCATAAATAAGGATTACAAAATAATCACTAAGTTTAGCGGCTTTTCCCTATGCTCATAAAGCAGGAAAATATAAAAGGGGACATCCTGAGTTGCGGCTGCATCAATTTTCAACTGTCAGGTTACAGATACTACTTTTGTCCTCAATCTGACAGTTCAATGTGCTCCGAACATTCTAACCTTTGGTGGAAACTGAAACAAGAAAATCAAACTTTAATAAATCAAAGGAAATAGTATGAAAACACAAACGAACAGATCAAAATGGATTGCAGGAATTCTGCTCATGGCTACAATGGTATTTGGTGCGGTCAAGGTGAACGAAACTGCCGGAACCATCACCGGAAACGGCAGCACAAAAAGCGGCAGTACTTTCCCCATCACGGCCCGGAGTTTTGAGATCACTTTGTCCGAATCCGCCGCAGCGGTAAAGACTGTAACCGTAGTTTTGCCCGTCAAACAGATCACAACGGACAATTGGCTGCGAGATACGCATATGCGCATGTCAATTTTCAAAGGTGATTCAAAAGAGGTTCGATTTACGGCTGCTACTGCAGCAAGTCTGGCGCCCGGTGTGCTGGATCTGCAGGGTGAGCTCATTATCAACGGCATTTCGGTCCCCAATACCCTTAAGCTGACAATCACACAATCGGATGCAGATTTTAAGGTGGAAGGTTCCACGACGGTATTGCTCTCGGATTATGGCATCAAACCTCCGGGGATGGGTCCCATTAAAGTTGCGAATGAATTGAATCTGCAGTTCAGCGTTAAAGTTCCGAATATCGGAGATGCTGGAACTCTGCTGTCGAGGCGTTAGACAGAAACCGGGCAATATTACTGGGTGGAAGAGTGACGGATATTGTAAATTCCGTCA
>JAJRUW010000062.1 GCA_024277615.1 Fidelibacterota bacterium
CTGGTTTGGATTTCTGCAATTTGAGACCATGACGACGGATGAACCATTTTCAAGCGGAGGCCTGAAGGTTTTCAGCTATTATTTTGATCTTCAAAACACTGATAACAATACCTGGAATGGCGTCGATTTCAATGTCGATCCTCCGGGAGCAAATGTTTACTCGTTAACCTTCGATAAACAGGATTTACTGTGGATCCTTACAAATGGCGGTGTACAGGGCTATTCTGTAGGCTTTTCAGGAAATCAATTTACGCTCACGCCGATATTCCCCCTTAGTTTCTTTGCCTATATCCCCTTCAATGCAGGAGATAAGATCCGGGTTGATGCACAGAACAACAAATGGATTACGACCCAGCACAGCGGGGTCAGAGTGATTAGAGAGAATACCACTTTCTGGCCTGATGAAGAAGGATTTACAGCCGAAAACAGCGGGCTGCTTTCGGACATTGTTTATGATATTGCCTTCGATGATGAAGCCGGCCTCGCATATTTGAGTACCGACAAGGGAATCTCGTCTATCCGGATGCCGTTTCAAGCTGCTGCCGAAGCTGGGAGTGAATTAAGGCTGAGTCCGAACCCGTTCCGAATACCTGCTGACGATTATGTAGTGATCAGAAGCTGTTGCCCCGGTGCGGTCATCAAGATCATGACCTTGACGGGCAAAGTCGTGGCTGAATTATCGTCAGAGAATTCAGGTCTCGAGACCAGCCAGGCGGAATGGGATGGCAGAAACAGCCGGGGTGAATATGTGGGATCCGGGGTTTATCTGGTTTCCAGCAGTCATCCCGAAGGCGGGAAAGCTGTTGGCAAACTCGCCGTGATCAGACAATAACCCGCTTTTCAAACCCAAAGTTCGTCTCCAGTTCATCCATCACTTCTTTTATCAGTTCCCGGCGTTGATTATGGTGGAGAAACGCGGATTTGAACCCGTTGATAATAATACTGCGGATATTCCCCGGTGTCAGCTGATAATGCTGAAATGCCAGCCAGTATTCCTCTGTCAGGGTAGTATTTGACATGAGCCGGTTATCGGTATTTAACGTTACCCGTAAATGATTATCAAAATAGAATTTGAAAGGATGGTCCTCCAATGATCGGACACTGCGGGTCTGGATATTGCTGGTGAGACAGATTTCCAGGGCAATACGGTGGTCATTCACATAATCCATCAAATCAGGATTTTCCCTGAGGCGGGTTCCGTGACCGATACGGTGCGCTCCGCAATAATGAATAGCCTGATGGATGCTCTCGGGTCCGAAGGCCTCTCCTGCATGCAGAGTTGTATTAATATTGTTTTTTAGAATCAGGTTGAATGCTTCCTGATGATGTTTGGCCGGGAAATTTTCTTCGGCACCTGCAAGATCAAAGCCGACAACTCCCCGATTCTTGAACTGTACAGTCAAATCTGCAAGCTTCAAGGATACTTCAGGTGAGATATGTCGAATCCCGCAAATTATAATGCCCCATTTAATGCCAACTTCCGACTCGGCCTGCTGCAGTCCCGTTTTAACAGCTTCAACAGACTCGGCCATGGTCATGCCTTGTTTGGTGTGCAATATGGGGGAATAACGCACCTCGAAATATTTTACCCCGTCCGTATGGGCATCAAGCCCTAACTCATAGGCCGTTCGTATTAATGCTTGCGGAGTTTGCATGACAGACAGTGTGATATCGAAACGCTGAATATATTCCTCCAGACTAACCAGATTTTCCCCGACAGACATGAATTTATTGAGGCCTTCAAGGGAGTCGGCAGGCAGCTTGACTTTCTGCTCTGCCGCAAGTTCCAGCATGGTATTAACGCGCAGACTGCCGTCGAGATGACAGTGAAGCTCGGGTTTCGGCAGCTTTTGTAACAGTTCTTTAGTGATTTTCATTTTTACTCCTTATAAGTGTGATATATAACCACACATTGATCAAGGCAAATAATATCGGTCCCAGCCAGCCGAAGCCGTCTATTTTCGGCCACCAGTTCTTGTCACTGGTCACAAAAATCGGAACCGCCACCAGTATGCCCATTATGGCTTCACCGGTGATCAATCCGGAAGCCAGCAGAATACCACGTTTTCGCGTTCTGTCCGTTGCTCCGGTTTTGTTCGCAAAATGAGAGATCATACCACCGATGAAAATAGGCACGGATAGTTCCAGGGGCAGGTAAATACCGACCGCCACTGCGAGAATCGGAACCCGAAACTCAGAGCCTGCCCGTTCCTGCCTAATATCAACCAGAATAATGAGCACACCAACGATGGCGCCGATATAAACCATATTCCAGGGGAGGTTTCCTTTAAATACGCCCTCTGCTACAGATTTCATCAGGGTTGCCTGAGGGGCGGAAAGCGCAGGAGAACCGATTGTATAAGCTGTATGCAGGATATCCAGAACCAAACCTAAAACCAGAGCGGCGCTGATTACTCCTACGGTTTGCATGACCTGTTGTTTCCAGGGGGTTGCTCCTACGAGATGTCCGGTTTTAAGGTCCTGCATATTGTCTCCTCCAATGGCGGCAGCTGTGCAGACGACGGCTCCGATGATGATGGCCATTGCGGCACCCTTGGTGGAACCTGCACCGAGCAGTAATAACAACAGCAGGGAAGAAAACAGTATGGTGGCGATGGTCACACCTGAAATGGGATTGTTGGAAGATCCCACAACTCCCGCCATGTAGGCAGCGACGGCTGAGAACAGGAAGCCGAAAACAAACATGACGATTGTGAGCAGGATGGCTATTTCAAAGGAGTGGATCACATTCCAATACAAAAGAAATACCGGTATCAGCATAATGAGTAATATCCAGCCCACCGTTTTGATAGAAATATCTTTTTCCTCCCGCCTGATTGCCTTCGAACCATAGGATGACTGTACCGCCTGTAAACTGGACTTGATACCAGCAATCAGGGGCTTTGCAAGTTTAATGAGTGACCAAATCCCGCCAACGACCATGGCGCCCACTCCCAGATATCTGATATCTTTATCCCAGATCGCCCAGGCAGCATCCAGAGCGTTACCTTCATACCCGTAAACAGCAGTGTAGATGGGGATGGCAATACCCCAGGAAATAACGCCACCGGCAAAGACGAGAATGGAAATATTGCGTCCCACAATATAGCCTACCGAGATCAGAGCAGGGGAGAGGTCAGTACCGAGACTGAATACGGAATTTCCAATGGACCGGGCACCTTCAAGAGTAGATTTCCACATTCCGAACCCCTGGTGAGCTAATTTCATCAAACCACCGGCGATGCTGGCTAAGCCGATGAGCCTGATGCCGTCGGAAGCTTCAGAAGAATCGGTACCTGTTTTGGCCCGGGCGCTTTCACCGACTTTCAGTACTTCAGCCGTAGCGATACCCTCCGGATAGAGCAGCTTGGCTTCAACGATGAGGGCACGCCTTAGGGGAATCGTAAAAAGTACACCTATGACGCCACCGATAGTCGATATTTTGGTAATTTCCCAGTAATCAAATTCGGTCCAGTAACCCATCAATATCAGTGCGGGAATGGTGAAGATTACGCCTGCAGCAAGGGATTCACCGGCCGATGCAGCCGTCTGAACAATATTATTTTCGAGGATATTAGATTTTCGGAAAAGACTCAATACTCCCATTGAAATCACGGCAGCAGGGATTGAGGCCGATACTGTCATGCCCGCGAACAGGCCAAGGTAAGCATTTGCACCGGCTAAGATCATTGATAACAGAACACCCAGGATGAAAGATTTAATGGTAATTTCAGGAATTGATCGGTCAGAATTCTGCATTTAACCTCTTTTTAACTATTAAAAATTTGGCAAAAATATGGCGTTATGAGAAGAGCATACAATTAAAATAATAAATCAACCGACCTGACAGCTCCCCTGGATAAAACTGTGGACCCAGGCAAAACAAATTAAGCTCCGAAGCCTCCTGCAGATTAAACCTTTTAATATCAAAGCAGGATTTTGGATTTTTTATAAGGCCGGTTTTCAGAAAATGTGTCGGATTTTCCGGGCCCTTGCAGGAAATTCCTGCCCGCTGCAGTTAGCTTCAGGGCTCGATATCCGGCTCTGCCGTCAGAGGTTTAACCGCACCTGAATCGGCTTGATATTTGTCTCAGACAGAACATAAAATAAACAGGTTTGTAACTTTGAAAAATTTAATCATATTTTGGCTCTCCGGGATCTGCGTAGCCGCCGGACAAGACACTGCGCACATCAATTTAAATTTTCAGGACCGCCCTGCAGGTCTGCTGGGGCAGGTTTGGCATGACCTTAACAGCGATGGTCAAATGGATTTCACCGAAACAGGTGTCTTCGGAGTTCCGGTTGAGGTACAGTACCCCCTTGGAACGACTGTCGCCAGTACAACCACCTGGTTTGATGGCTGGTTTGAGTTCCTCACGCAGGATTATCCCCAACTGGACCAATACCCCGTTATCTATCTTATACCGTATATCCCGCCTCAATGGACGGTGACAGCGCCGCCCGGAGGATATTTTAGCATTGCACCAACCGATTGGATGCAGGCCTTTTATATCGGAGTCTCCTATCCGGCAGCTATTCAGGGTCATAGCTGGCATGATGTAAACGGGGATGGAATTTGGCAGACCGACACTGAAACAGGCTGGGAAAGTCTTGCGATACAGATCAGGGAACCCTCAACGGGGAATCTGGTGGGAACGACCCAGACAGATGCAGACGGATATTACAGCTTTGTTCTTCCGCCGCAGGACCCCGGTGAATGTACGGCACCTTCAAACTATGATATGTATGATCCCTGCTATTTAGTTGCTATCACTACGGAACCCTGGTGTTGTTATGCAACCTGGGATTATGACTGTGATATCCTCTACTCCGACTGTTTTTTTGGTAACAGGGAGAGAACGGCTGTTTTTAACGGAGCTGACGGCCATGATGATATTTTGCCCGGAAGAAACCGAACCTATTCAGAACTTGAGATTTATGAAATTGTACCGGATAATCTGGAAATCAGTTTCCCCACCTCAGGTTATTATACGTGGACCCGGACTAATTGGGGTAGTGAACTCGATTTTGGAAATGCTGAGACGATTTGCGGAGACGGTCTCGTTGAGGCCGGCGAAGAATGCGATGACGGGAATTTGGTCAATTACGACGGTTGCGATTCCGGCTGTCAGATCGAGGGTGATTTACTGAATGACGGCGTGCTGAACATTACGGACATAGTTCTGCTGGTGGGTCTGATCACCGGTCAGCAGCCCTATAACCCTGAGGCAGATGTGAATGGTGACGGACAAATGAATGTTGCCGACATTGTACAGATCATCAGCTGGATTCTGGGCTGATTATTTAACCGCTAAACCCAAAAAATATTTTTTTGGGAACGATACAATCTATTGTTTTGTGTTTCTGAAATATTATATAATTGCCAGCTCATGAGTGATACAAATAAGCATGATTTGAATTTGTTTGAATCCTGGAGTTTCGGTAAAATAAATTACCTGATCTTTGGAATCGGAGTTTTAGTAATTGTAATCGGTTACCTCGTGATGGTCTCAGGGGAAACAACTAGTTTTCAGTCTGTTAAATTAGCCCCTATCATTTTGATTATCGGGTATTGTGTAATCATACCAATCTCCATATTGTATAAACCAAAAAAATAGTTTTGGGGTCGTAGTTCAATTGGTTAGAGCACCGGCCTGTCACGCCGGAAGTTGCGAGTTCGAGTCTCGTCGATCCCGCTGAAAGCCCGTCATTCGACGGGCTTTTTAGCAAAAGACAACCATGCAAATAAATGCCCTCATGGTCACCAGCCGTCCTTCCCGGCTGTCATTTTCATATTCCCGGGTTGACCTGAACTCTCCAAGCCGTCCTTCCTGAATTCATAAAATCATCGACCTCAAAATGGTTACCTGAGCTAAAATCTGCGTTTGTGAACTCCGTATTCCTGATACCTGTTTCAATCTGAAAGGGAAGTTTATGGGGCCAAAATCAAATTAATAAAATTAAACGGGTGGAGGTTTAAGCTTATCAGAGTTGAGGTAAAAAAGTTATAAATTTCAGGTGCAGAAACATACTGAAAAAAATCATTAGGATACGCCTGAATGGAAAAATGTTATGAATATCTGGGTTGCACAAAGCATGACTGTATCATGTTTACGCTGCAAGGAGAAAAACAATGCTGGGAAGTATCAGGCACGTTGTGCAATCACCCCGGTATCGAGTATCTTCAGAAAAAACGATTTAACTCTAAAATCGAAGCCTGCGAATGTTCTTCCTGCCTTTTCTTAAAGTATGTTAAAGAAAACCACCACCTGTAATACTGCAGCTTGCCATCATTTTAATCTTTCATTCTTTAAGTCACCTGGATTCAATTCACAATTTTGTCGAACACTATCTTTAAATTCACGCCTGCTGTTTTGACTTTTCTTTTTGTGAATTTCCAATGCTGTGCGACGTTCCACTCCAGCCTGTAAATTCAGCATCCAAAATGATGAATATTTTAACAAAAATAAAATTTAAAAAGCTGCATATTAAACTGTTCGCGCCCCTTATCGGCCTTTCGGGAGTTACCGTTCTTTCCCTGCTCGCTATGATTTTTTCGTATGAACTCTCCTGTACTCAGCCCGGAAGCAGCTTTGAAATTCCCAGGGGATCAACGGTAAACGATGTAGCTGAACTCCTGGTAAAAAAGTCATGTATTCCGAATAAATTACTGTTCGTTGCCGCTTTGCGTCTTTCCTTCAATGAAACCAAGATCAAAGCCGGGAGATACACTTTGAAGGGGATTAAAACCTTACACCAACTCATCCGGATGATAACTTCCCCCCAGGCATATCGCTTCAAAGTAACGACGCTGGAAGGTTGGACTCTGGAACAAATTGCTGCAGAATTAGGGGAGACGATGGAGATCGATGAAAAAATTTTTCTCGGTCTTTGCCGGGACCACAACTTCATTTCTTCCCTCGGCATCGAGGCCCCCACCCTGGAGGGTTTTTTATTTCCGGACACTTATATCTTTCTTTCAACCTATACTGCCGAGGATGTTATCGAGATCATGGTGAATCAGTTTCATTATATCTACGAAAAATACGTGGCACATTTTGCCAGGTCCCGCAGTTTGAGCAGGCTGGAGATCGTGACGCTGGCTTCCATCATTCAGGGAGAGTCTATTTATGAGGATGAAATGCCGACCGTCTCATCGGTCTATCACAATCGATTGAAAAGGAAGATGAAATTACAAGCGGACCCAACGATCCAGTATTTATTGCCCCAACGCAAACGTAAACTCTATTCAAAAGATCTGCAAATCGATTCCCCGTACAATACCTACCTCTACCGGGGACTTCCGCCGGGCCCCATCGATAATCCGGGCAAGGCGGCCCTGATTGCAGCCGCCAATCCCGCCGAAACCGACTTTCTGTATTTTGTGGCGAACGGGCAGGGGAGGCATATTTTTTCGCGCACGAACCAGGAACATATCAATGCAAAAAACAGTGTCAAACGCCGGTGAATGACCAATTAAAAAGGAAAGTATTTGTTTAATCTTGAGAAGTTGAACGCAAAGCAGCGGGAAGCGGTGACGACTTTGGGCGGTCCCGTTCTCGTTTTTGCCGGAGCAGGCAGCGGCAAAACCCGTGTATTGACCTATAAAATTGCCTACCTCGTTACCGAGGTGGGGCTGCCTCCGGAAAACATATTGGCCGTAACCTTCACCAATAAAGCTGCCAGCGAAATGAAAGAACGGGTACAACACCTGCTGCCGGAGATCGATACCGGCAGGATGAATGTGGGGACGTTTCACTCCATTTCTGCCAGACTTCTGCGCAGGGAGATCCATCGTATTGGCTATACACCGGATTTTACTATCTACGATCAGGCAGATTCCCGCCTGCTGGTCAAACAGGTCATTAACGGGTTTTCTCTGGATCTCAAGCAATATGATCCCGGGAGTATCCAGACACTGATCAGCCGCTTGAAAAATAACCTGGAATCCCCGGATTCTTTCAGGGAAGCCGGTTCAGGTTACCGTGACAAGATAATTGGCAATATATTTCAACAATACCAGGAAACGCTGAAGGAAAATAACGCAGTAGATTTTGACGATTTACTGTTGTTGCCTCTGTTGATCTTTGAAAAATTCCCTGAACGCAGACAGGTTTATCAGCAGCAGTTCCAGTATGTGCTGGTGGATGAATATCAGGATACCAACCGACCGCAGTTTGAATTTGTACACGCCCTTTCCAGCGAACACAGGGAGATTTGCGTAGTGGGAGATGATGATCAGTCCATCTATGGCTGGCGGGGGGCTGACATCCGAAATATTCTCGATTTTGAAGATGCATTCGGCGAATCAAAACTCATCAAATTGGAGCAGAATTATCGTTCAACAAAGACAATCCTTGAAGCTGCCCATGCAGTAATCACAAAAAATGTACACCGGAAAGAGAAAAAATTATGGACTGAAAATTCGGATGGCCGAAAAATAACCGTCCTCGAAAATAATAGTGAACGCCATGAAGCCGGAACCCTTGTGTCAGCATTGCGGTGGAATGACGGGCGTGAATATAAGTTGAGCGACTACGTTGTTCTCTATAGAACCAATGCTCAGAGCAGACCGCTTGAAGACGAATTCAGAAAGAGCGGTATTCCCTATATAATTGTAGGAGGAGTTAAATTCTACGATCGAAAGGAGATCAAAGATGTTCTGGCTTATCTGAGAGTTCTGGTCAACCCGCTGGACAGTATCAGCCTGGAGAGGATAATCAATTTTCCGCCTCGTAAACTTGGCAGAACGACAATCGACAGACTGAAAGCCCTGGCGGCTGACGAGAATATCCCGTTGTACGAGGCCATTCCCAAGGCTGCAAAAGCCGGAGCCGGTATCAGGCAGCAAAAGGCACTGGCCGGCTTCTACCACCTGATGAAAGATCTGCGGAAACGCCTGCAGGAATGTACAGCGGATGACCTCATACGCCTGCTCATCGAAAGATTAGAGCTTGAAAATTATTATTTGGAGCAGGCAGCAAACGATGGGGTTGAGCGCTGGTCAAATATCATCGAACTCGTTTCAAGTGTCAGCGAATTTCAGGAGAACAATCCGGAAAAAGGGATCAAAGAATTTCTGGAAGAGGTTTCACTGCTCACTGATATCGATCGCTGGAATGACTCCACCAGGGCGGTAACCATGATGACCCTGCACAGCGTCAAGGGTCTGGAGTTCCCGGTGGTTTTCATTGTTGGGCTTGAGGAGGGACTTTTTCCTCTGCAGCGCAGTTCGGAAGATGATAAAGAATTGGAAGAAGAACGCAGATTGTTTTATGTCGGTATTACCCGGGCCCGGGAGAAAGTCTATCTATCCTATGCCCGTACCCGCAGGCGTTATGGGGGTGAAGCGCTGGAAATGATGCCTTCACAGTTTATTGGGGATATCCCCGCAGAATTATTAGATATCAGGATGACCCGAACTTCCCGGAGGTTTTCCGATGAAAGAAACCCGCGCAAAGTTTATTTACCCAAGCCATCCGCTGTAAAAAGTACTAAAGTAACACAGATAAACGAGGGCGAGTTCGTATTCCATAAACTATTCGGTAAAGGCAGGGTAGTGGAAGTCAGGGGTTCCGGTGAAGAGGCTAAGCTGACAATCGCGTTTACCGGCGGAGTTGTAAAAAAATTAATCGCCAAATATGCAAATCTCCGCAGACTTTCAAAATATTGAAAGACACAACCTGGCTAAGTAGGCTGAACTTACGCCGAAATCCCGGGAAAACGGGTTTCATTCAGCGGCCAATGGCATAAGGTGTGCTGCCGGCGGGCCGAAGATATGCTTCACTGCCGGTTGCCGCAGGAATAATAAACACAACCTAGCAAAGCTCTCAGTTAAGTCAGTTTCACATTCCGGTGAATCAGGAAAGCGCAAATATTTTGTACGTGTGATTAAGCTGCATAAAAAATATCCCGGGCAGGACATGAAAATTTTATAAATCTGAAAATAATTGTATTTTTCAATTAGGAATTGTTGCTATATTTATGAGACTCAATCTCACAATAAAAGGATAACATGGATAAAGAACAACTAAAAGAAAATTTTGCAAAAGCCTTAAAACAGGAAAAACTGAAACGTACACCTCAAAGATTTGCCATACTGGAAGAGTTGGTGAGTTCGGATGAACACCGGGAGTGTACGGACATATATTTTGCACTTCGAAACCAGGGGATCAGTGTCTCCAGGGCGACCGTTTACCGTACGATGGATATGCTCGTTAAGTATGATTTTGCCCGCAGGCTGGATATTGGTGACGGGATTGCCAGATATGAATCCAAAGTTGGTGTATCCCATCATGACCATTTGATCTGCCTGGAATGTGGAAAAATTATCGAATTCCTTAATCGTGATATAGAAGTTCTGCAGCAGTCAATCTGTAACGATTTCGATTTTGATATGACCCGCCATACTCACCAGATCTTTGGTGTATGCCCTGATTGTAAATCAAAATAATGACCATCAACAATTTAAAACCCGGAGATAAAGCGGCAATTGTGGGTTTTAATGGAGATTTGCAGTTACAGGCAAGACTGGTTGAAATGGGACTTCTGCCAGGTATAGAAATACGCCTAGTAAAGACGGCTCCGCTATCAGGGCCGGTGGAGTTGAAAGTCAGAGACTATTACATCTCCATCCGACGGAAAGATGCCGGTAAGATTCAAGTTGCTCCGTTATGACCGAACCTCATGGACTTTCTTCTAACATTAGAAAGGATGATCAGTGGGTTGCCTTAGTCGGGAATCCCAATTGTGGTAAAACGGCAATCTTCAACCAGCTTACGGGTCTCAATCAAAAGGTTTCAAATTATCCCGGTGTAACGGTTGAGCGTAAAGTGGGCCAGGCTCATCTGGGTTCCGGTCTTAGCATAAAGGTGCTGGATCTGCCCGGAAGCTACAGCATTGCCCCTGAATCCTTCGACGAACGAATTGTCACCGAACAGGTGTTTGACTGGATTTATGATGCCATAAAGCCCAATGTCATCATCTGCGTTGTGGACGCCACTAATTTAAGTCGAAATCTCTTTCTCACCAGTCAAATGCTGGACCTTGGAATTCCGGTCATCATTGCTCTGAATATGATGGACCGCGTTATGCGTAAACACCGGAGGATGGATCTTGAACCTCTGAAAGACAAACTGGATGTGGCGGATATCATTCCTCTGTCAGCAACCGAGAAATGGGGTCTGACTGAACTGCGCGATTCGATACGCCGTCAAATCCGGCACCCCGTGCCCGCAGCTCCTGAATTACCTTTTCGAATTATTGGGTCCGTAAATGAAATTCTGACTCCCCTGGCTAAATCCTTCGAAGAAGATTTCAACTCCACTCCGAGGCTGGCCTGGTCGCAGGCTTTGCGCATAGTGGCCCATGATTCGGTATTTGAAATATTTATACGGAAAATTACCGGGGCGCAGCTTCAGGATACTCAAAAGATACTGAACTATCGGGATCAGCGGCAAAATATTATTACAAAACTTAATTCTTTGGGAATAAATCCAAAGACCCTTGAAGCCTCTTACCGCTATGGCTGGCTGGATATCCTGCTGGCCGATGGAAATCCCCTGGTCATCGATGAAATTGACAAGCCGTCCCGAAGTGAACGGGTTGATAATGTGCTCACGCATCCAGTCTTCGGACCGATCATATTCCTTGGCGTATTGTATTTTATTTTTCACTCGATCTTCAGTTGGGCTACACTGCCCATGAATCTGATTGACACCGGAGTCCATGCAGTGGGGGACTTCATCCTTGCCAATATGCCGGCAGGCATGCTCAAAGATCTGGTTGTTGAGGGAATTATTGGCGGTGTGGGAGCCATTATTATTTTCCTGCCCCAGATTCTGATACTGGTTTTCTTCCTGACGTTGCTGGAAGATTCCGGCTACATGTCGCGGGTTGCCTTCATGCTGGACAGATATATGTCCAAGGTAGGCATGCACGGCCGCTCCATGTTACCTCTGATGACCGGGTATGCCTGTGCTATTCCGGGTATCATGGCAACCAGAACCATTGAAAGCTGGAAGGAAAGGCTGATAACCATACTGATTCTGCCGTTGATGAGCTGCAGCGCAAGGCTTCCAGTTTACACTTTGCTGATAGCGGCTTTTATTCCCGCAAAAACTGTTTTGGGGTTTGTGGATCTGCAGGGTTTTACGCTGGTTCTGATGTACTTTTTAGGTACGGCAACGGCTCTAATTCTGGCAGTGGTTTTCGATAAATTCATTAAACTTGAGAGTACATCCTCATTTATCATGGAGATGCCCCCTTACCGGGTTCCTATGATGTTTTCGGTACTCAGGCAGGTTTATAACCGCGGAAAAGCATTTTTACTGAATGCAGGGCGGATTATCATGACCATGTCGATTGTGCTCTGGTTCCTGGTATATTTTCCACGACCCGATGCCAGTGTAGATCATACAAGTCACATTGAAAACAGCTATGCCGGAAAAGTCGGGCGTCTGATTGAACCCGTTATCAGTCCGCTTGGCTTTGACTGGAAGATCGGGGTAGGACTGCTCACTTCGTTTGC
>JAJRUW010000063.1 GCA_024277615.1 Fidelibacterota bacterium
CCTCTGATTGGAAGTTATCCAACGCCCCTTTTTCAATTTGCGGTCAAAAACCCGTATATCCCACACCATTGAGCCGAATTTGCCAAAATGATATTTTGAATAGGCCAGTAATTGTCCGTCCGGTGACCAGCTTACAAACGGGTGAAAACGGCCATAATCGATTTCTTTTTTACTATAATGTGGCTTGGCAGCAGTTTTCTTTTTCCCGTCCGTTTCCTGCTCTTTCGGCTCTTTTTCTTCCTTTTTTTCAGTAGTATCACGCTCTGCAACGATCAACGATTGATCTAATTGATCGGAGGACATTTTTCCAATCAGGGCGATATGCAGACTGTCAGGAGAGAAGGCGAAACCGTAAACCGTTGAAAGTGGGAGTGTGGTTGTTTGTCCGACATCTTCAATAGCTTCTTTTTGTGATTGATACCCGTAATAATAAGTATTCATAACTCTTCTCCAGTGCTCGTTGAACTGGCTCACGGACATTCCCGTAGCTTTTTTAAAAGCTTTGCCGAACCTGAACAGGCCGAGTTTGTTCCGGTAACTCACTATTTTAACAATGGCAGAATCGCCGAATTCGTCCGCCAAAAGCAGGAGTTTGGAATACCCGTCGTGGTGAGGGTTCATCTCTTTCATCGTATTTTTAAAAACATGCTGTTTGTGAGAAATATCTGCCCTGTGCGGCCGCCAATGCTCGGTACAGAATTCAGCCAGCCCCTCCACGAACCAGCCGGGTGTGGCCGAAAACAACTGCCCGAACGGTTCAGGCATCCAGGTGTTCACAGCGTTAAAGAACACGATATGCTGCATTTCATGAGCGATGACCTGATAAAGCCATTTACCGTCCTCAAGCCAGATAGCAGCATCGTTCTGGTCAACCCAGATAAAAGTCTGATTGGTCCACAGAGCATATCCGTTCATGATCTCATCTTCCGAAGTAAAAACAATGTCGATTTTTGGCGTTGACGAGAGCTTGACCTGCTCAAGCAGTATGGGGTAAACCTGCTCGGCGATACTGGCACCGCGGCGGGCAATATCTTCAAGCCCGTTATGATAATGTATGTTAAAATGGTCTGTCTCCAGTGTGTACCAGGTGAGTTCACTGTGTACGCGGTTCGAATAAATCCAGGTGCCCTGGGAAAAGGCTGCCGAAAAGAATGCAGACATGAACAGCAGTATGATAAAGCGATATGGTAGTTTCATATTATCCTCTATTTAAATCAATGTTAAACTATATAATATTTCACAGCCTGAAGACTGTGTTTACATCCGGGCGGGGGCCGTAATACCCAGAATTTCAAGTCCGTTTGACAGTACGATGCGTGTAGCCTCAGTCAGTACCAGCCGGGCTGCAGTAAGCCGTAATTGATCCGTAATGACCCTCTCGGTGGCGTAAAATTTATGAAAAACCGTTGCCAGGGTCTGCAGATAATTTGCCAGCTGCTGAGGTTCCATTGAGTCATGCAGCATCAGAATTACTTCCGGAAATTCAAGCAGTCTCTGTATCAACTTAAGTTCGATATCACTCTGCAGCAGGGAAAGATCACTTTCTGCATCCACCTGCAAACCGGCAGCTTCTGCCCGCTTAATAATATTGCAGACTCTGGCATGGGCATACTGCAGGTAAAAAACAGGATTCTCATCGGACTGATCCCTGGCGAGATCCAGGTCAAAATTCAAATGAGTGGACATGCCCCGCATTATAAAAAAATAGCGCACAACATCGGCTCCCACTTCATCCGTTAACTGGTCAAGAGTAATGAAATTGGCTTTTCGGGTTGACATTTTAACCTGTTCGCCGTCTTTCAAAATAGTCACGAACTGATGAATCAGCACTTTCATCTTCTCTTGCGGGTATCCCAACGACTTCACCACGGCCAGGATATCGGGGAATGTATCAACATGGTCCGCACCAAAAACATCGATAATCAGATCAAAGCCGCGTTCAAACTTGGAAATGTGATAGGCCATGTCCGGCAGGCGATAGGTGGGTTCTCCCGTGCTTTTGATCAGTACCTTATCGGCTTCACGCCCCACAGCAGTGGCCCGGAACCAGGTGGCTCCTTCCTTTTCATATATGAGACCTTTATCCCGGAGGATATCCAGCAGGTCAAAGATGGCCTTGTTATCGTAGAGTTGCTGCTCGTTGAAGAATGAATCAAACCTGAGTCCCAGCCTGGCGAGGGAGTTCTCAATATTGCTGAAAATACTTGCTTCGGCCGTCTTCCTGAAAACAGGAGAATCCGGGGATTCGCGTAAACTGTCACCATATTCGGCATGGATTTTTTCGGCAATTTCCTGAATGTAATCCCCCTGGTAGCCATCTGACGGGAAATTGATTTTTTCTCCAAGCAGTTCGCGATAGCGCTCATAAACTGATATTCCCAGCATTCGCATTTGCCGCCCGGCGTTGTTAAAGTAATATTCACGCTGTATCGAATAACCGTTCCATTTCAGCATATTGCATACAGTATCCCCAAGGATGGCGCCCCGGCCGTGGCCGACAGTAAGGGGACCGGTTGGGTTGGCACTCACAAATTCAACCAGAGCCTTTTTCCCTTTACCGATTGCCGAGCGTCCGTAAGAACGAGCTTGTTTCAGAATGGTTTTTAAATGCCGGGTATAAAAATTTTTATTGACGGTGAAGTTCAGAAAACCCGGCGGCACGGCTTCCACTGCTTTTATGAAATCATCCTCATCGTTCTCCCTCAAAAAAGCAGCAATTGATGTGGCAATTTGTATCGGCGGCATTTTGAGTTTGGGAGCCAGCAACATGGCGAGATTGGACGAAAGATCACCGAATTCCGGATTCTTTGGCGGCTGCACCAGAACTTTTACCTCCGGATAATTCAGCGAATGCAGCGCCCGGGTTAATTTTTCAATCAGGGTCTGTTTCATTTAGCGCGGGTATCTTCAACCGGAACGGCCTTTGCATCGGCCCAGAGCCGCTCAATACCGTA
The DNA here is from genome assembly GCA_024277615.1 of Fidelibacterota bacterium. Lineage (GTDB taxonomy): Bacteria > Fidelibacterota > Marinisomatia > SCGC-AAA003-L08 > JACNLC01 > JAADGM01. The sequence continues at coordinate 2,955 of JAJRUW010000063.1, forward strand.
ATAGCTGCGGGCGTCTTTATGGAAAACATGAACCAGAATTTCCATGTAATCCATTAATACCCAGTTAAGGTGCTGGTAACCTTCAATATGAGCCGGGCGCAGCCCCTCATCCCGCAGTGTGTCCCGAATGTGATCTACGATGGCTTTTGTCTGGGGGTCGGATTCAGAACTGCAGATGACAAAAAAATCAGCCATAGTGGTTATCTCATGAACATCGAGAACCCGGATGTCCAGAGCCTTACGCTCAAACATCAGCTCTGAGATTCGTTTGGCAATTTGCGTAAATATGGTCCTGTCTTGCTTTCGTTTAGCCATTTTCCCCTTGAATTCTGTTAATAAAAATTACTTCAACTGCCCGGTGAATGCGTACAAAAAAGAGCTGGTGTTTGAAATTCGTGCGGATAAAATGATGACCTTATTAACGGTCGTTTGAATCGGGTTTATTATAGATTTTCAAATCCAGATAATCTTCACCGAGAATGATCGTTTCATCAAGGAATAAATCCGGATTGGGTTTTTCGGAAACGGAGGTCAGGGGAATGCCCAGTAATTTGGCAATTTCTTCCGCCTGACTGAAATCTCCTCTGCGGTGATAGATAAGAGTGCGTTCGTAATGATAATTGTCGGCATTCCCGGTACTGATCACATCCACGCCGGCACTCCTGAGATAGTCGCTGTAGCGGGTGGCAAGTCCCTGGATGCCGCAACCATTCAGAATTTCAACTTTAATCCGGTGTCCGGTTTTGGATTCATATACTGATTTCGCCAAAAGTCTGCTCAGGTCTTCCCGGGGAATCCTGACTTTTGAATCACCGGATTTGGATAAAAAAGACCAGGAAAAACCGGCAACCACAACTACCAGTCCCAGCATCAGCATATTCAACAGGAAATTTCTGACGCTATCGGGTTTTATTTTAGCAGATGATGATTTTCTTTGCTTTTTCCTGGCAGACATGAATAATGGATCAGGGCAGCAGACCGTATCTAGAAATCACGGGGCTATAATAGGCAGGGTTCATTTTGATCAAATTAAACTGTAGCCTGAAATTTTCTGAAAATTTATAATCGAATTGCAGATCGTAGTTCAGAACCGGTTTCTGAAATTCACCGAGATTCGTCGTGAATGAGGGTTTGATGAGATGCAGTCCCGCTGAGAAATTCATTTTATCGGAGATCCTGTAGCTGAGATAATTGGAGAAAATTCCTACTGATCCGGACATACCGCCACCACTGACAGCGCTAAAACTGACCGATTGATTCATCTGAAAACGATTTGGATTCATGACCGAATTCATGAACCCGGGGCCGGAATTGGTTTCGATTCTGTTCGGATTGAGTTCCGGATTGAGTTGGGGGAAGCCTACCGCAATGAGAGTAGTCAGCAGGAGGAGCCTTGGGAAAGATTGTTTAATTTTGTGAATTTTCATTTAATTTCTCCAATTGTTCAACGGTATTCACCCCCTGAATTTCGGTAACATTTTTGGTTTTTTCAATAGCAATTGTTTTATTTTCGGCCAAAATCAGGGGAATCACATCAGGAAGGTAGTACTCACCCTGGGCATTTTTGTTTCCAATCAGAGGCAAAAGCCTAAAAAGTGTACTGCTGTCGAAAACATAAATCCCCGCATTGATCTCGTGGATTTTTAATTGATGGGCCGAGGCATCTTTATGCTCGACGATTGCGCTCAAATTGCCTTCCGGTGAGCGGATGACCCTGCCGTATCCTTCCGGTCTGGGGGCATCTGCCGTGAGCACGGTTGCGGAGGCGCTACTCATCAGATGTCTCTGCAGCAGTTGTTGTACCGTAGGGGCAGTCAGCAGAGGAACATCACCGGAGAGAATCAGAATATTTCCCGTGAAATCCTTGAAATTTTCGGCACATTGCAGTACGGCATGTCCTGTGCCTTGCTGTTCGAATTGATAAGCAAATTCGACTGCTTCGGTTTCCAGCGCTTTTTTGACCAGCTCGAATTTATGCCCTACAACCACGACGGTTTTAACGGCCCCGATCTTTTTTGCCAGCTGCGCTATCTGCGTCACCATGGGTACTCCATTCACGCGGTGCATGACTTTGGGCAGACTGGAGTTCATGCGTGTGCCTTTGCCGGCCGCCAGTATGATCACGGCCAGGGGTGTTGGGTTACTGTGATTCAATGATCCCTCCTCCTAAAACGATATCCTGCTTAAAAAATACAATTGATTGACCCGGCGTCACGGAGAGTTTCGGTTTTGAAAATTCCACCCGGAGACGATTTTCAGTCTGCGATACAAATGCTTCAACGGGTCTGCTTTTATAACGGATCTGTGCCAGCACATTAAGCGGGTAGGCCGGTTCGTCGATGAGCCAGTTAACCTGTGATACATAGCAGCCGGCTGATTCAAGCTCGTCTTTTTTTCCCACGGTAATCGTATTCGAGGCAGGGTCAATTTTCTTCACATAGCGGGGTTCGGGTCGGGACAGTCCGAGGCCTTTGCGTTGACCGATAGTATAATTGATATAGCCGGGATGTTCACCGACGACCTCTCCGTTTTCCAGAATTTTCCCCCGGGTGATCTTTGAGACCTCCTGCGGGCGGAAATCATTTAAAAATCTTTTGTAATTATCATCGGCAACGAAACAGATCTCCATGCTTTCGGGTGTTTCGGCAGTCTCAAGATTATTCTTCCGGGCTATTTCACGAACTTCCCTTTTTGTAAGATCGCCCAGCGGCAGCAGCGTATCGGCGAGTGTCCGCCGGGGAATACCCCAGAGCACATAGGCCTGATCCTTCAGGGGGTCAACTCCCTTTTTAAGATAGAACGAGCCGTTCGCCGCCTCAATTCTGGCATAATGTCCGGTGGCGATGCGGCCGGCCCCCACTACTCTTGCCTGTTCAAAGAAAGCCGCCCATTTCACAAAGGAATTACAACGCACACAAGGGTTAGGTGTCCGTCCCCTTAAATACTCATCTGCAAAATCATTTACCACCTGTTTCCTGAAAATATCCGTGAAATCAATTGTATAATGAGGAACACCGAGACGGTCACAGACGAGTTTGGCGCCTTTGACTGTATCGACAGAACAGCAGTTTGTATCATTTACAAGATTGCCGCCCACATCGTCGTATTTCCACAGTTTCATGGTGACACCAATAGGGTTATAACCCATCTCCATAACCCGAAGGAGGGCAACCGAACTGTCAACACCGCCACTCATGGCCACCATCACTTTTTCAGCCATTAGAAATTACTTCCTGTTTTGTGATCCGTTCAATTATTTTCCGGATGGCCCGGGCCAGGGCAATCCCATCTTCTACTGTATTGTTTTTCCCAAAGCTGATCCGCACGGTTTTTTCAGCCTCGGAAGAATCCATGCCGATCTCCCTGAGGACCCTCGAGGGTTCCAGAGTCCCGGATGAGCAGGCAGAGCCGGCTGAGATGGCAAAACCCATGAGATCGAGGTTGATCATCAAAGTTTCAGCAGAAATCTCCGGGAAGGTTATATTCACAAACCCCGGAATTGCAGAATGCCCGTTAATATGATAGGCGATTTTCAGATCAAGCAAAGTTTTATTAAAACTCTCCATGATCTGTTTCAAATGATTTGTGAGCATCTTTCTGCCATAGCAGATCAATTCGGCGGCGACGCCAAACCCGCCGATTCCGGCAACATTTTCTGTGCCTGCCCTCAAATTGCCTTCCTGTCCTCCTCCGTACACAAAGGGCTCGAGCTTCAGACCCTTTCGGACAAAGGCTGCGCCTGTACCCTTCGGCCCATAGATTTTGTGAGCCGAAATTGAGAGAAAATCTACTTTTGGATTGTTGATATCCACAGGCAGTTTCCCGTAGGCCTGTATTGCGTCACTGTGCAATAAAATGTTTTGTTCCCCTGCCAGTTCGGCGAGCTCCTTTAGGGAGTTTAAAGTTCCCAGTTCATTGTTAACCAGCATGAGAGAGATCAATTTTGTTTCCGGCCGGATATGTGCGCCCACATCTTCCACAGATATTTTACCGGTACTGTCCGGCCTGAGCAGACTTACCGCAACACCGGTTTTACGAAGTTCAAGTGCAGTTTGATAAACGGAAGCATGTTCGACGGCTGAAGTGATCAGATGATCACCGGGTTTCAGCGAACCCCGTAAAATTAAATTATTGGCTTCTGAACCCGACCCTGTAAAGTATAATTCGCCGGGCGAACACCCCAAGGTGATGGCAACCTGCCGTCGAGACTTTTCCACAACAGCCAGGGCTCCCTGCCCAAAACGGTGCAGACTGGAGGGATTTCCAAAAATCTCCCGCTGGATCTTGTCCATATAATCGGCCACTTCGTCCGCCACGGGCGTGCCGGCTGCATTATCACAATAGATTTTACTCATGCTGATACAGGCGAAATTTAGGACTGATGACACGCTTGAACAGAGTTGAAAATCCATTTTGTCACAATGAATGTACGAGTATAAAATTGATACCGGACTTTTGAAGATATCAGAAACAATGGCGGGGAAAGCTAAAATGAAAATTGCCCATTCAGACCTCACCCCCAGCCCCTCCCCTCAACAGGAGAGGGGAGCTGCCCGCAGGAGATCTCTCCCTCTGACAAGGGGGAGCCGGAGGGGGTCAGAGCGTTTCAGATACATCTCCATCACATGTTACACAGATATTTTGTGGGGTCAGAGGAAAGAGTTAAGAATTAGAATTTGTAGCAGAAGTAAATAATCTAAATCGATTCAATGAAGGATAAAAAATCAAAACAAATCTCACTTTCTTATCGACGGGTCAAACTGGATGGTGAAGTTATTAGAGAAAAGCAGGACTTAATAGAATTAGCGAGGGAGTTTAGAAAATCACCAACTGATTGTGAGAAGAAGTTATGGGAGTACCTCAGAGACGAAAGTTTAAGCGGATTAAAGTTTCATAGACAGCATCCGATTGGTGGATATATTGTCGATTTTTACAATCGCAAATACAAAGTTGCGATAGAGATAGATGGTTCAATTCACGATTTGCAAAAAACTAAATGTAATGATATTGCAAGACAAAAGTATCTTGAGGACAATGGTATAAAGTTTATCAGATTTACAAATGATGAAGTTATAAATGATTGTAATAAAGTGGTTGCGACAATACTCGCAAGATTAGAGTTAATAATAGCTGATGGGTAAAGATCAAAAAGTTCACAATTGATTCAAAATATTCAGACCTCACCCCCAGCCCCTCCCCTCAACAGGAGAGGGGAGCTGCCCGCAGGATTTCTCTCCCCCTGACAAGAGGGAGTGGGAGGGGGTCAAAAGAGCTGCCCGCAGGATTTCCCTCCCCCTGACAAGGGGGAGCCGGAGGGGGTCAAAAGAGCTGCCCGCAGGATTTCCCTCC
>JAJRUW010000064.1 GCA_024277615.1 Fidelibacterota bacterium
CCCAAACAGGCAGAACTATGGCTCTTTTCTCCCCAATTACAGAGAAAAATGCTGAATGAAAACTTTTATTTCAAAAAACAGAGAATTTAATGCTTGGTTTTGTAGCAAGTAGGCCAAGCTCACCTGCCGCTATGGAGTGCAGCGAAATAGCGGTCAGGTGGAGCGATTTGTTAGCCGATTGTCAATCGTCTAATTCAATTATTTTCTCGCAATATTCTTTACCATGAATACTGCACCATCTTGTTTTTAGTAAATATGCTTTATCAAAATCAAATTTATCTTCTTCCGATAAATCAATCTCATTCCATAAATCAATTTTCTTACCATCACTTCCACAACCGCATGATTTTAGTACTAATTCAGATGAGAAATTATCAAAATATCTATCTGAAACTAATAATTCACCAGCATTAGTTAGGGAAGAAAGTTTTGCAGCCATATTAACAGGTTTACCTGCCCAAACTTCATTTTGTCTATCTGTTCTTCCTTCATATCTTTTTAAACCAAGTTTTCTTACCAAAACTGTCTTTTGATCAATTCCAATATGAGCACCAATAGTAAAATCTATTTCTTTTTTTATTCTTGGAGTAAACTCTTCTTCAATAAATGTTTTAAAGGTAACAGCCGCTGCAAGTACCCTATGTGCTTGATCAGAATTAAATAATGCAAAAATGCCATCACCTTTGACATCTATATATGGTGATTCAAATTCATCAAAAATTCTAACAGCTGTGCTTGTGAACAAACGGTAAATACCTGCAGTACTATTATCATGTTTGTTTGCACTTAATAAAGTGGAATTAATCATATCAACAAAAACGCAGATTACATCTGGAATTTTCAGCCAATAATTAGGTTTTTCAATTGGAATTTTTGTGGTATCTGGTATTCGATTTACTACGGTTATTGAACGTTTATTTTTGTAATTTCCTAATTCATCATCGATTATTTCTTTTAAAGATTTGAGGATTTGTGTTTCGCTAATCATTTTTAACCTTCGATTTTATATATTTAATTAATGGATATAGCAGAATAAAAGGCGTTAATAAAATTGCAAGATTTAACCATACTGCTATTTTGAAGCAAACATACTTAAAAACAGCAATTTTTGAATTATTTATTACTTGAATTAAAAGACCACTTTCAAAAGTTTTTAATTCTAAAGAAAAATCGTTTGCCAGTTTTTCTTCAAATTCCTCGTAATCTAATTTTGCTAGATCAAAAAAGTAAGTTAAATTTAATTTATCTATGTCAATATCAGATGTTTTATCTTTTAATGAAAACTGTGGGACAAATGAATATAATAATACAATAATAGATATTACTAATAAAAATAGAGATAAATAGCTGTAATAAACTAAATCTGCACAAAAAAGTTTATTATTTTTCAATAAAGAAATAATTGCACACAAAGCCGCACTATCAAATGCAATAAGCATACCATTTTTTGCTTCAGCAAATTTTAACCAATCATTTATATTATCAAAAATATATTTAATGTCATAGTTTTCCATGTAATTACATTCCATACTTTAACCGGCTAACTATGATTATACGGCTCGCGCATCTGCACTATACGGCTGAAAAAGCCGTATAAACAAAATAGCGCTGTTTGTCTTAACTTTTTGTCAGTATTGTGATAAACACAATATTCTTCTTGTTTTCCTCCTGTGTTATACGGCCAAAACAGCCGTATAACACAAATTGAAATTTTACTCATAAATTATCTCCAGGACTTTTTACCGCCAGCGGACCTTTATTAAGTACATGTGTGTATATCATTGTAGTCTCCAAACTTTTATGTCCTAACAATTCTTGAATAGTCCGAATATCGTATCCGTCCTCAAGCAGATGAGTTGCAAAACTATGTCTAAATGTATGACACCCTCCATGTTTAAATACACCTGAAGATTTTATCGCCCGTTTAACCGCTCTCTGTAGTACAGACTCGTTTATATGATGTCTTTTTACTTCGCCCGTTTGAGGATCTCTTGACAGTTTATTCGAAGGAAAAATGTATTGCCAGGACCATTCACTTGAAGCAGCCGGGTATTTTCTTTCTAATGCATAGGGCAAAGAGACTTTTCCATATCCCTTTTCTAAATCAGAATCGTGGATTTGCCTAACCCGTTTTAAATGCTTTTTTAATTGAGGAACGATGTTCGTTGCCAGTAATGTTACACGATCTTTTTCACCCTTACCGTCTCTCACGATTAACTGCATATTTCCAAAATCCAGGTCTTTTACACGTAACCTCAAACATTCCATTAACCGTAATCCCGAACCGTATAACAGCAACACCATTAATTTATCGGTTCCGGTTAAACCATTAATTATCGCCCCAACTTCGTTTTTTGTAAAAACTACCGGTATATTTCTTGTTCTTTTAGCTCGAATAACATTTCCGAGATCTCCCAAATCTCTTCGAAGTATATGTTTGTATAAGAATAAAATAGCACTTAAAGCCTGGTTTTGAGTTGATGCTGAAACGTGTTTGTCAGTTGCTAAAAATGACAAATACTCGTTTATCTCTTTTTCTCCCATTTCATTTGGGTGTCTCTTATTGTGGAAATAGATGTATCGTTTTATCCAACTTACATAGGTATTTTCTGTTTTTAAGCTGTAATGACGTGTTTGTATTTGTGTGCGAACTTGATCTAATAACCTGGGCTTATTGACCGTGACTGTAAAACCTGATGATTTCATAAATTGGCAGGTGTGGTTAAATTGTGATCCGTCCAACATAATTATCATTCTCGTTGAATGTTAAACGGAAAACTGTCTGTTTATAAATAATTATTATTTCAAAATACATAGAATATCCTTATGATAAGTTTATAAACAGTTGTTTATCATGGACAATATAATTTTCCTTATAAATAATCTCCCGGCTTGTAACCCCCGGGGTCCCTGCGCTGTGGTCAGTCCCCCGGATTGACTGGCTGCGTGGCTCTGACCATTTCGATTGTGTTTTCTGCCGTGGCCTCACTGATGTCGTTTCTTTCCAGGGGCCAGAAATGGAATGTAAAGTATGAAAAACAATCAGCGGAGCGGCCAGCCAGCGGGCTTGGTGGTTCACAGGCGTCCCCTGTGGATTGTAAAACGAGTTGATCTCCAATGAAACGAGTGTGAAAGATTACTTCATAGACTTGTTCGTTACCTTCATTATCAATCGAGATGTAATTTAAATGTAAAAGATCATTATCGAGAAACCAGGTGCCCGTTTCCGAAGGTGAAAAACCGATCTGATGGCCGAAAGTACTGTCAGCTGAAAAACTGTAATATTCCTGTTCATTGGTTAAATCCTCTGAATCGACAAATGCAGGCTGTTGTGCCTGGAGGTGGAGGGCAGCCGCTGTGACGGTACCGGAAACCAAAACTGTGTCCACAGTCAGTGAATCGGAATGGATAAGCGTATCATTGACCGTAAGAACAAAATCCGATGCTGAAAAATTGAAGTTTGGTGGGAAAGCGATACCGGTCCAATAAATACTATTCTGCGGATTATCACTGAAATGCCACAAATGACCAATGAATGGGTCAATGGGAACACTGGAAAGAGTATAGCTCCATTGATCGCCGTTGATCTCATTGAAATCATCCGCTGCCCATGGGAAACTGGAAACAACGATCATGTCATAGTCCGGGTCAACCCTGAGGATATCCGTGAAAGCAACACTCATATAATTAAGATCATGTTCCTGACCATCGATGAGCAGAGACCCTGTACCGGGGGCCTGCGAGTTAACCACATCTTTTGATATGTTGGCAGTTACCCAAAAGTTGCTTCTTATAGAAGTAACATTCCATTCACCGATAAGATCTGCCGCAGAAATATTCATGTGAGAACCGGTGGCGTTTCTGCAGCCGGAGAATATAAGCAATAAAAGACTGAACGGTATGAGGGGATTTAACTTCATGTTTTCTCCTTTTTAGTTTTTCTGTATCTCAAGACGACACCGAAATATTAGGTGATTTCAAGGAATTTGACAAAATTACGCCGGATCAGAGTCACCTGGCTCAATACAGCAGAACAAGTCCGTCGCTCAGGATAGTGCCGTATAATTAGAAGATTCCCGTTTCCGGGGAATACGACTTTACCTTCCGGTCTGGTGAATCCGCTGTCTTTCTCTTCGGTTTTCCCGGCGAAGATAGGAGGGGGTTTGTGAAAGGGGAATCCCCATATCACCGGACGGCTCTCCGAATTGTGCAGGTTGCTCAATTTTTTCCAGTTCGTAAAAAATGCCTCCCACCGCTCCCGTTATGTCGCTGCCTTCCAGGGGCCAGTACTGAAATGAAATATCAGCGTAACATTCTTCAATAGGATAATCAGGATCAGAATCATCGCAGGCATCACCGTGTTCATTGAGGCTTAACTGGTCCTGGTCAATATTGGCCGTGAAAAATAAATCTTCAGTTTGTTCGTTGCCTTCCCAATCCGTCCAGATGTAAATCAAATGCAGCACTCCATTTTCCATCGACCAGGTTCCCTCATCACTGACTCTTGCTTCTGTGAAATATTCCTCAATAAAGGTCCCGTCGTCAAAAAAGGTGATGATATCACTATCGACAGGGAATGTTTCCTGTTCCATGACTTGTGTGGAATGATTGGCGGGAATATGCGTCTTTGCTGCAGTGACGGAACCGGTGACATAAGCCGTATCTTCTGTCATTGTCAGGTAGTCAATATTAATCAGTGTATCAGTGACGGTCAAGGTGAAATCCGTTGTGGAAAAATTGAAATCAGGGGAATAGCTGTTCCATGATTCAAAATCACGATCCGAAGCGCTCCAGCTATGGTCCAGGTAACTGGTTACACCATAATCAAAATTAATGAAAATTAAATAATCCCAACTATCAATATTTGGATCCCAATCATACGATGAATGATTCGAAACTCGGATTGAACTGTAATCAGATAGTAATCTGTCCTCCCAATAAAATGGAGGACTAACATGTACGAAATTTATGGCTACCCTCTGATTATTAACGGACAACGAACCCGTTCCCGGCAGATCCGGATTAACGATGTCTGTCGATACGTTAGTCGTCAGAGACAGATCAAAGATTTCATGAAAAATTGACCAGCTGCCGATGAGATCATCAGCGGTGACATTTCCATGTGAGCTGGTAGAATTTTTACAGCTGACGAGTAAGAGCAGAGAGAGTGTACTGACAGAGCATAAATATTTAATCTTCATATTGGCTCCTTTTTGTTAATTGATGAAGCATAAATCGCAGGAATTTACTAATATTTAAGTATTCAATTAACTTAACAATTAAGATACATCAATTGAATTAAGATAAAACGCTGGTTTGACTGGTTTATTATATCAGTATCCCAATTTAGTCATTATTGCTGCAGACAGCGAGACAAAACAGGAGTCACTCGTATCTATTGACCAAAGTTGTATGAGGAGTTTATTTTTTTGGAAAACCCTGAACCGACTCAGGTCAGGGTTATCACTTTTCAGTAGGGAATCAGCAGTGGCAGCAGATTGTTCAGAATCAAATTCAAGACCAAACAGGCCGATTTCATGTTCCCCTTCAAAAACCGAAAATAAGCCTGATGTGACAGCATTCGCCAAAGTCTGATCATAATTCAATAACTGCCCTGCGAAAGACTTCACAAATCCAGGATTCGAGGAGAGATACGGATTGGATGCAATATTGAAAGGAAATGAAGTGGCTCCGGCCGCACTGTATTGCAGACAACCGTCCGGGAGTTGATTTTTATAGATGAACTCGGACAGGCTCGATTTGGAATAGGGCTGTTTGCGTGTTCCGCAGGTGACCGCCAATACGGCCACCAATATGAGTAAATACTTTTTCATTGGCTGCGCTCCGTATCAGAACGATTAATATAAAATTTTCTTTAAGGCCTTAGGCTTTTTATGAATTCAGACTCCAATTACTCGATTCAAAATCCGGCAGCGCACCGCGGCAGTTCGCCAGAGCATTAAATAAGGCTGGCAATAAAAGCATTCAGCTGCCTGGTGATATCGTCGCTGATGTAGGAAAACTGTACTCCCGCATTGATTTCCCTGTCAGCCTTTTTCACGTTCCTGATTTTGCCTGAAATATCGATTTCTTTCGGATTCCCGGGTAATTTGAAATTCAATTGTATGATTTCTTTCAGGTTGAGTAACGGTGGTTTTGTATTCTGCGTTTTCAGTACGACGTTGCAGCCTGAGTCTGAAATATTATTGATAATGCACTTAAAGGCTTCTTTCGACGTGATCAGCAGCGCCGGTAAGTAACAGGGCGTTCTGTCCAGACTGCGCAGAGTTTTTTTATTTATTTTTTTGGGGAAACCCAAAAATATAAGCTGGACGGGCTGCTCCAGTACCTGGAGGACTGCTGTTGAAAACTCGATGAGACTGCCTTCATGTAGGTAACTTATCTGGGCGGTTTTCCCCTTCAGCCCGGTAAGGTCTGTGTAGCCTTTCAGATTGACAATCAGAGTCTTTTCATGGACCATCCCTACCAAAATACCGGATAGGGTTTCGCCGGTTCCGGCAGGTTTTAGCTGCAAGCGTGTGCCGTGAGTAACAATTTGGTCTTCGGGGGGAAAATAATCTCCCAACCTGTCAATGATCTTTGAGTACATTTGATTCAGTCCTTATTAGTAGTTCAAATTTGAGCTGAAAAACCTATTTTATGAAAAGGATTTCTGCAGAGAATATCTGATAGATATCAGGAGATGCTGATATTGCGTCCACAACTGAAGCATTGTAGTTTCTCTCCCTTGAAATCCGGAGACAACAGTAAAGGTTGACCGCAGTTGCAGCTGAAGGTTTCCCAGCCGCTGCCATTGCGGTGATAGGTTTGTTCCGGGCTGCTTTGGGTCACCGCCTTGGCCGGTTTTTTCTTTTTGCCTCTGCGGACCGGTGTTCCCGTCAGCGGAACCGTATGGATCTTATGGCAGCGCGGGCAGGACAGAGTTGCATCCTTAAAATCGGGTGGAATTTTAATTTTTAAACCGCAGCTGCAGGTCAGGAAAATAAAGTTGTTGACCGCCCGCATCAAATCACCCAGATCCCGCTGGCTGGTTTTTTTATCCCGGGAGCGCGACCCGGAGGAAACATCACGAACCGGAATGGGGCCCGTGTCCTGCAATCCTGATGGTGGAATGATTGTCCCGCCCCTGATATGGGCAAATGCGGCCTGATAGCTGTTGTAGCTGACACCCTGGGAGAGTGCCCGCAGGATCCTGATCCGCTCTTTGACAGGCGGATGTGTGCTGGTGAGAGCGGATGACTTGCGGCGGGCTTTTTTCCTCAAGGGACTTGTGATGTACATTGGTGCGGTGACATCGTTGGCAGATTGAAGCACAATGTCGGTTCCCGAGATTTTTTCCAGCGCAGAAGCCAGCCCTTCAGGATATCTCGTCAATCGGGCTGCCGAGGCATCCGCCAGATACTCTCGTTTACGGGAGATGGCCAGATACAGCAGTCTGGCTATGATCGGGGCTAAAATAGCGAGAAGGATGGTGAGCACCAGCACCATGGCCTGTCCGCCGCCCTCACGGGAACTGCCCGACCGGTAACGCCGGGTGCTGCCAAACCACATACTGCGGAAGAAGACATGTGAAATCAGGACAATGCTGCCGAGTAAAATCCCCGAAAATGTCATAAATAGAACATCCCGGTTTAAGATATGTGATATCTCATGAGCAATCACTCCCTGGAGTTCATCCCGGTTAAGACGGTCCAGCAGTCCGGCGGTAACGGCTACTGCGCATTTCTCGGGCTTAACACCGGTGGCAAAAGCATTGGGCGCCTTTTCAGGAATGATGAATATTTTCGGCATTGCAGGCAGATTGGCGGCAATCTTCATTTCCTCAACCACATTGAAGAGCTGGGGGTGCGCATCCCTCGCAACCTCAACGGCACCGGAAGTGGCCATCAATATGGAGCCGCCTGAAAAATAGCTGATGAGGGTCAGGATGAGCCAGACAGCGGCGGCGATGAGTATTCCGGCCAGGCCGCCTTCGGAATTTGGAAACCAGATCCGGCCGATAAAATATCCCAGGGTCAGCAGAAAGGCACCCATCAGCAGGAATAAGGCAAAGGACTTGCGTTTGTTAATCCGGATCAATTCAAACATCGTATCGACATCCCGGCTGCTGTGACAGAACCAACAAACTTTTTGAAACTGTAATTACGAAAGGCTGTATCAACAAACTATTCAGGAGAAATCGACCTTTGGCACTTCTTTTTCGGCGGCGTCTTCAAGCTCGAAAAATTCGGCTTTGGAGAAATTGAACATTCCGGCCATTATATTTGAAGGGAACATCTCTATCTTATTGTTAAAGAACAATACCTGGTCATTATAATTCTGTCTCGCAAAGGCAATTTTATTCTCGGTGGAGGAGAGTTCTTCCTGCACTGCCAGGAAATTTTGGTTCGCCTTAAGATCAGGGTAGTTCTCAACAACCAGGAAAAATTTACTCATAGCACTGCTTAAGCCCTTTTCAGCCACGGCCTTTTCACCCACGGAACCGGCGCCCATGGCTCTGCTGCGGGCTTCCGTTATCCCCTCAAGCGTTCCCCTTTCATGTTTCATATAACCCTTGGCTGTCTCAACCAGATTCGGGATCAGGTCATGGCGGCGCTTGAGTTGAACGTCAATTTGCGACCAACCGTTCTCCACCTGATTTTTCAGCCGAATCAATCCGTTATAGATGCTTATCATGTTGAAAACAAGCAGCACCAGTACGGCAATAAAAATCCACAATCCAATCATACTTTTCTCCTATAAACTAATTTCAGTATTCAACCCTGGGGCAACCCGCCTGGAGTTATTAACCCTGATCATATAATCCGGTAGAATAAACATGTGCGCCTGCTACTCCGTATTTTCCGGAGAGTTCCGTATCTCCCCGTCGATATTTTTACCGAACATATCCTTCAATAAGCCTGCCACGGATCCCCGCTCACCGGAGGCCGGAAGTATAATGCGATTCAGTTCCCCTTCATCAAACCAGAGACCGTGTTCACGCCGGCAACGGTCGATCAAGACCGGCGGATCTCCGGCAAAATTGACTTTCTCCATTTTTTTCCGGCAGATTGGGCAGCGACGCTGTTTCTCGGCAACAGGTCCGGCGGATTTGAAGGCGGTCAGAAAGGCTTTGCCGCTGTCAGCATCTTTCAGCAGCAGTTCCAATTCTCCGGCATCCAGCCAGATACCTTTGCAGCTCAAACAATGGTCGATCTCAACCTGGTCAAGCTCCAGAACGATCATCGGCTCTTTACATACGGGGCAGTTCAACTGTATATCCTTCCGATAAATTATTAATGATCCTGCCACAGGTTCTTAATCCGGAATGCAGGACCGGATTCTTTTGAAGCAGACCGGGCCGTCTGTCAGGGCAACTCGCATTTAAAGCCCATTTAGCGGACAGCCCTTTGAAATACTTTAGTGATCTGTCCTGGATTCCGACGGGTGCTTGCAACAGCAATAGTTTGTGAATGATTAAGAACTTGCTTTCATAAAATGACAGTGCATCAAATATATATTGGAATCTCCGTATCCGCCAAAGGCAATTCTGCCTTCTCATCAACTACTAAACAATGGAACGGCTCAGGTTATTACCGGCTTAAGACTGGTTTCTGTTGAAAAGCGGCAGGATTATGTAGGTATAGACAACACAGCCAAAACAAAAGTTCAGGAAGGATTCCAGCATGGCGAAGAACAATAGTATCAGTGAAACTGCTGTGGCTGTTTTGAATAATCCCAGATAATACAAGGAGATTACCGCCAATGAAAATAAGAAACCCACTCTGGCGGCAAAAATTTTAGGCGCTTTATCTATTTTGGTATCAGGAAGCTTCAGGGTTTTGCGCATGCTGTTTGCAGTCCAGCTTAGGGGACTGAATTTTACTTCGGTAAAGGCTCTGATGGCGAAATCAATACAGATGAATGTGATAAAAAAGATATTTTGGGTTATCAGAAATCCCATAATGAGCGCAGAAATCAGAAAAGCCGTAAGCCGCACTGTATTGGCCTCAACCCGTAAGGGCGAGACGGGGCAGATTAAATTATTCATACTCACAAATCCATCTTAATTAAACCTTGCAGGCACTATCAGTCCTCTCCATTAAACCGGATATATCCTGCAATAACTTATCAATACTAAGAATATAGCACTTCTCAATACAATACTAAATGCTGTTGCGCCGCAATTTTCTTAAGGGATTTATCCGATTAAGGATGTACCTAAAGATTGTATAATATCTCCGCCGGGCCTCAAATGGATAAAATTTTTTACAATATATTTAGCGTGCACATTAATTAAAACGGGTAAATTTATTGCCCTGAACCAATGATGAAATCATACAGGCCTTAGATTTCGAAAGATGAGCAGAATGAACATTGAGAGCCGGAGGAGGCATTATTGTTCTATTTCCGGACTAAAAATATTGAGATGTTTAGCCCTGTGGTTTTGTAAACTTAAGGGTTGTTAGAAAGGATAAATATGAAACAAATCTATGCCATTATTTTAGCGATGAGCTTACTTTTCGCACTCGCATCAGCCGATGACGGGGCAAAAGCCGCCCCCGGTAAATCTCAAAAGGTGTCACCGCCTCAACTGGAGAATATCGTCAAAGGCGCCATGAAATCCCCGGTGAAAGCTCCCGCAAAAGATGCAGCGGTACCCGACGGAGAAAGCATTGAACTGGGAATTGAATCCATAACCGAAAATAAAGACGGTAGCCTGACGATCGCCGTCTATATCCTCAATCCCGTAGAAATAGCTGGTTTTCAGATGGAGTTCATACCGTCGGGGTTGCTGGAGTTTGAGTCAATACAGGGTGGAATCGCCGGTGATCTTGGGTTTATGATGAAAGCCGGTAAGACCGGCCGGATACTCGGCTTTTCAATGCAAGGGACAAAAATACCCATAGCAGAATCTGCGAAACCTGAGAAGAACATTTTATTTACCTTGACAGCGAAATTGACGGATGACTCAGTCGTTAAAAATTCTGCCTTGCTGGACAAACAGGACAAATCCAGGGAAGTGACCCTGGATATGATTCCCATAATGGCCGGTGAGAAGGGAGTAAAGCTGCCGGTTTATACAATGCCTTATAAATGGACTTTGAAGTAAAATTTGTATGTAACAATTTATTTCAGAAGCTCATTGCTTTGCATATTCTATCACTTTATTAATAGATTCAGGGGCTGAAAAAGCGAGCTATACGTTCCGCAGGCTTTTATTTATAAAAACCCTCTAACGAAAAGGTCAAATTAAGATATATTTTAACATTAATTTAACGAAACCTTCAACTCAAAAAGGAGAAAATCAATGAACCGTGTTCTAAAGAGTATGGTCATCGGTATTATGCTTGTTTCCATGAGTCTTCTGGCTCAGGATGTAACCATTAGCATCTCAAATTCCGGTGATGATTTTATAGATGTTTACATGTCCAACACAGCTGCTGTGGGGGGCTTTCAATTTACCTTAACTGACACACCTGAAGCATTTACAGTGTCCGGCGCCTCAGGCGGAAGTGCAGGCGCAGCCGGCTTCATGATGTCAACAAATGCTGACGGACTCGTACTGGGATTCAGCTTAACCGGTGCTACAATCCCTGTTGGTGACGGGTTACTCTGTACAGTAGCTCTTTCTGCAATGGGTGATTTTACCGATGTTGGCATGGATAATCCCATTTTTTCCGATGCCACAGGGAGTTCCCTCTCAGTTGAATTGGTTGGCTTCCCTTATTCCTGGGGAACACCTCCGATGGATCCCCCCGAAGTAGCAATTCTTTCTCCTGCCGAAGGTGATTTAATCTACAATCAGGATATAGATGTTTCTCTGTCCAGCGCACACCTGGTCGAGGGCGATCAATTCCATGTTTACCTGGACGGATCTCTTGCAGGGATGTATAGTACTACGGACTTTACTCTGACCGGAATTGCCTACGGTGCACATGAGCTTATGGTCACAGTGGCAGATGTTGATCATAATGAATACACCAATCCGGAAGCTACCGATTCGGTGAACTTCGAAAATGCCGAACAAACCCTGGAAGGTTACACGCTCTCGATGGGAGACGGTAATGTGCTGGCAGGTGAATCCGTGGATGTAGACATGTCTCTTGCGAATGAAGATATTGTCGGCGGTTTTCAGCTTCAACTGATTGATTTCCCCAACTATGCAGAAGTCACGGCTGTGAATACTACCGACCGGACCGATGGTTTTATGGTGAGCATGAATGAACAACCTGATGGTTCGGTACTGATTGTCGGTTTTGATATGTCCCTCGTGGGTGTTGCTGCCGGTACCGGCCCGATCCTCACCGTTACCTATCATTCGACCGGAATTTACGATTCTGAAATTGACCTGTCCTTTGATACCGACAATTCCATCCTCTCTGACTTGATCGGGAACCCCCTGGACTTTACGACAGAAAACGGGATGCTGACAGTGGATGGTGAGACACCTCCGGATGTTTTCCCGCCGGCAGACCTAACCGCAGTCGGTGGCTGGCAGATGGTGAATCTTTCCTGGACACATCCCGAACCCTGGACTGTGGTTGCCTACTATATTTACCGTGATGGCGTTCAGGTGGGTGAGTCTCAGTTGCCCAACTACGCCGATACCGGGCTAGATACTAATGTCGAATATTGCTACACTGTCGTTGCCGCCAGCGAGTTCAACGTTTCAGAACCCTCCAACGAAGCCTGTGCGACCACGATGGAAGCCTTTTTTGATCCACCCCAAAATCTTGTTGCCGATGAAGACGGCCTGCAGATAAGCCTGAACTGGGCTCCTCCGGCCAGCGTAAATGCCTGCGGCAATGAAATGATCACCGGCCTGCCCTTCAGCGGGACGGGATCCAACGTTGGTGAAAGTGATGACTGGCCCGTGCAGGGCAGCCAGGGTGCAGATTATGCATACATGATCAATATTTCGGAAGATACAGTAATTGATATCACGCTCTGTACAGCCAGTACGGATTATGACACAAAACTGGAAGTCTTTACCGCCGATGCAGATTGTAATGCAACCAGCACCGGTTATTACGATGATGACGCAACCTGTCAGTACAGCGGACTGTATTCATCCCTCTACGGAGTTGCCTTGACTGCCGGTCAGTATTATATTGTTGTTGACGGATTTGCAGGTCAAACCGGAAATTTCGGTATCGAAGTGACCGAATCCGGTCGTACAGCTGAAGAGCCTCCCTTTGTTGAAGACTCCATGGCACTGGAAACCGCAAAGTCAGGTATCGGTTATTCTCTGGAAAACTGGACCGTAGCCGATTTTGCCAATCCGAGAAACATGCGTGAATTTTTAGGTTATGAAGTTTACCGCGACAATCAGATGCTGGAATTCACAACCGACAATTTTTACGTGGATACTGATCCGGATCTCTGGTATCTCATTACTTACTGCTACAATATAACAGCAGTTTACGATGAGGGTACTTCAGGATTTTCCAATACGGCCTGCGCAACACCCCAGCTGGGTGCCCCGACGAATCTGACGGCAACCGGTGAGGGTGACGGCGTTGCTCTGGCGTGGGAAGCTCACCCGGATAATGCTCAGACGAGTTTTTATATTTATCGTGACGGAGAATTCCTCACCGAAACGACCGAAACAACTTATAATGATAATACCACAACCCACGATGTGGAATACTGCTACACCGTGACAGCTTATTATGAAGGCATCGGTGAATCACCGGCGACAAATGAAGCCTGTTCCATGTGGAGTCTATGTCCGCCTTCATATCTAGATGCCGCACCCGGTGATGGCTATATTGATGTCACCTGGGACGAAACATCCTGTGGCGAAGAAGTCTATTTGCAGTATTCCGGCGATGTGCTGGCTAATGCATTTTATTTTTACGCTACCTATGAAGATGGTTATGCGCACGGTACACGCTTTGATGTCGGGACTGATTTCGATGTAATATCAGCCTCAGTCTATATTTTATCAGAGGGTGATCAATACTGGCCCTGGCCTAATGATACTCATGGTCCGGTACGTGTAATGATCTTTGCAGATGACGGTACGGGTCTGCCAGGTGAACTGCTTTTTGATGAAGAAACCACGGCAGTGGATGGTTGGGCAACTGTAAATCCAAATATTACGGGACTTACAGGGTCTTTCTTTGTAGTTACCTCACACACTGATGATTGGTCGGTTGGCGGTGATCCTGAAGGCTTTGGAATCGATGATGCCGTTGATTATCCCGACAATATGGTGACTATGCAGGGTGGCACCTGGTCAACCGGTGATGTTCTTTTTTATGGCGGTGACTATATGACCTCTGCGCTGATCAACGCCTATGGTCAGGTACAGCCTTTGAGTTACGGCAACTTACCCAGCAATCCGTTCTCTGACTTTGATGCCGTCGCCGGTACACAGGGACTGCCTTCAAATGGATTTGGACAACAGATTGCACCTCCCTACTATCACAACGAGGCGAACCGCGAACTGCTTTCTTATGATCTGTTCAAGGACGGCGTCTTCCTGACGACTCTCGATCCTGACGTTTTCGCCTATCACGATGAAGACGTGGTGAATATGCAGGAATACTGCTATCACATGACTGCCAACTACACAGAGGGTACTTCCGAACCCACAGATGATGTCTGTGCGATTCCGATTCCCGGTAATCCGCCGCTGAATTTGACGGCCGAAGATATGGCTGGGACCATCCACCTGGATTGGGATGAACCTCTGCCATTCGATGGTCCGGTGCTGAATTATAATGTTTATCGCGACGGCGAATTTTATGATGCTTCAGCTGCATCTGAATATGATGATACGGAGCCGGTTGCCGGCGTAACTTATTGCTACACGGTTACTGCCGTGTATGCATCTGGTGAGTCTTTTGCTTCAAATGAGGCTTGTTCCGTATATGTACTCGATCCGCCGGTTGGAGTCATTGCCGAAGGTCTGAACGACCAGCAGGCTATTCTGGTGACATGGAATGCTCCCGGTACCGAAGGTAGCGGTGAGACTATTGAAGACCCGCTTTTCGTAACCGGCCTGCCATTTGAAGACTCACGGAACACTAACGACTACATGGATGATTATGACGAAGCCTGTCCATATACAGGCAGTACTTCTCCTGATGTAGTCTATATGTGGGCTGCCTCTGAGGGCGACTATCATATTGATATTTGTGACTCTGATTACGATACCAAGATCTATGTCTATGATGAAAACCAGAGTGTCATCGGCTGTGTGGATGACTCCTGTAATGCACCTGACGGAAGTCCTTTCAGGTCTGACCTCAATGTAAGCATTACCTCTGCCGGGACCTATTATATTATCGTCGATGGTTACGGTGGGGCTGCCGGCACATACAATCTGCTTGTTGAGGAAGGTTTCCTGATTGCAGACCGTGAACCCCAACCCGCCAAAGATGTGAAAGCCGATCTGGTACTGGGGAGTGAAAGAGTTCAGCGTCCGCGGATTACCCGTGAACTGACCGGTTATAATGTTTACCGTGACGGCGTGCTCTATGCCGAACTGGATAACGAGACATTTGAGTATCTCGATGAATATCCTGAAGCAGATCACGATACACAATACTGTTACACTGTCCGTGCTGTTTATGACGACGGTCTCTCCATCGACTCAAATGAAGCCTGTGCCCAATGGGTGCTGCCCGCTCCTTCCGGACTTACAGCCGTGGCCGTGGAAAGTACCATTGAACTGAACTGGACGGCAGCAGGTGGCGATGTGATCGAATATTCCATCTATCGTGACGGAACCTTTTTCGATTCTACTACCGAAACCAACTTTGTGGATACAACACCTGAACATGATGTGCTGTATTGCTATGAAGTGAGGGCCGTCCATGATCTTGGTGAGTCAGCTCCAACAAACGAAGCCTGCACAATGTGGATGATTTTGCCGCCCATGGCTTTGGTGGCCGAAGCCGGTCCGCCGAATGTTGACCCGAATGCTGTGCATCTGTCATGGATTGAACCGGGTCAGGATCTCTGTGCCGACGAAACCATTCCCTCGCTGCCATTCAGCGGCACAGGCACCAATGTGGGCATGGGCGATGATTGGCCGGTTCAGGGAAGTCAGGGTGCAGACTATGCCTATGGCATATATCTGGCCGTACCCACGACCATTGACATTACATTGTGTGATCCTGCCACAGACTACGATACCAAGTTGGAGGTTTTTACAGCCGATTTTGACTGTAATGCCACTACCACAGGCTATTATGATGACGACTTCACCTGTGAGTTCAGTGTTCTTCAGTCAACACTGCAGGGCGTGGCATTAGATGCAGGACAATATTACATTGTCGTTGATGGTTTCGGCGGCGGAGAAGGAAATTTCGGTATTACAGTGACCGAAGCCAACGGGGTGGCTCAGGAGCCGATGCCCGTCGAGGATCTGGTGGCTCTTGAATCTGCAAAACTTGGCTATGATATTTCCATCGAGGACTGGCAGATTGCTGACGGTTCACAGAACAACAATGAACGGCCTTTGATTGGTTATAACATTTATCGCGACGGTTCACTGATCGACAGTGTTGACCCCGGCGTGCTTACCTATGATGATACCGGATTGGATAACTGTGCCGATTACTGTTATACTGTCAGAGCCAACTTTGATGAAGGTGAATCACCGGATTCCAACGAATCCTGTGCTACGCCATTACCGGGAAGTCCTCCCACCGATTTACACGCCCAGGGCGAAAACGACTATATTGCCCTCAGCTGGACCGAACCTGAATACACAGCCGGCGAAGTAATCAACTACATCATCTATCGTGATGGCGTTGAATTGGCAACTACTACTGATACTTCCTATCAGGACAGTGCAACCGAACATGATGTGGAATACTGCTACGAAGTTACCGCCGTCTATTCTGCAGATGAGTCCTGTTCAATTGACGATATCGCCTGTGATATGTGGGAACTTTGCCCGCCGTCTCATGTTGAGGCCACGCCCGGTGACCGCGCAGTGGACGTCAGTTGGGAAGAGACAGCCTGTGGTGAAGAAGTGGGCTTACAGTATGATGATGGTGTTTTAGCCAATGCCTTCTATTTTTACGATACATACGAGAATGGCTATGCTCATGGTATGCGCTTTGATGTAGGTACGAACTTTGACGTTTTATCGGCCTCATTGTATATACTTTCAGAGGGTGATCAGTACTGGCCATGGCCCAACAGCACACATGGACCGGTCCGCGTTATGATCTTCGATGACAACAATGGTTTGCCCGGTGATCTGTTATACGATGAAGAGGCTACAGCCGTGGATGGCTGGGCCACAGTCGAGCCCAACCTTACCGGTCTGTCCGGTGCCTTCCATGTAGTTGCTTCTCACACTGAAGACTGGTCCGTGGGTGGCGATCCGGAAGGTTTCGGTATTGACGGCTCCGTTGATTATCCGGATAATATGGTTACCATGCAAAACGGCACCTGGTCAACAGGTGACGTGCTCTTCTATGGTGGTGATTATATGATGGCTGCCCTGGTGAATGCCCGCGGCGGTATCCAGGCTATGTCATACGGTGATCTGCCAAGTTATCCGGCAACCGACTTCTCAATGGTCGCCTCGATACCGACGGATTTATTGACAGTGGCAAACAACAATGAATCTCATCCTGATTACATCAATGATGTTACCAGGGAATTACTTGGGTACAATCTCTACCGTGATGATGTGATGATTGCCGAGATGCTGGCTCCTGATGTTTACACATATCATGATGCTGACCTTGAAAACTGGGTTGAATACTGCTACACGATGGAAGCCATCTATGGTGAAGGTCCCTCACAAATGACGGATCCGGCTTGTGCTACTACTTTCCCGGGCGACCCACCCACCGATCTATCCGCTTCAGCTATGTTGGGACAGATCCACCTGGATTGGGTTGAGCCGGCAGGAGATGTAATTGAGTATATCGTTTACCGGGATGGTGAATTCTATGATTCATCCACCAGCAACTCCTATGATGATAGCGGTACTGATCCGGGAGTGACCTACTGTTACACCGTGTCCGCCATGTTTGACGGCGGTGAATCGGAACAATCCAACGAATCCTGTGCCATGTGGGATGTGGATGCACCCACCAGCGTCTCTGCAGTGGGACTTGACGGGCAGCAGGCAATTCAGGTAGCCTGGATGCCTCCGGGTTCGGAAGCCTTCCTCACAATCGAAATTCTGACTGATACTTTCGGTGGCGAAACCTCTTGGGATCTCGTCTCTGAAAGCGGTGAGATGATCGAACAGATGACAGGTGGGCTTTCCAGTAATACATTCTATACCTGGGATGTGGTCTTACAGCCCGGCACTTACACCTTTACAATCTATGATGCATACGGTGATGGAATCTGCTGCGCCTACGGTGAAGGCTATTATAACCTGATCCTGAATGAAACTCTGATTGCCACGGGTGGTGAATTTGGTACGCAAGAAAGTGTCACTTTCAGTACCAGCGATGCTCTATTGAGTATTTCACAATCCTGGTATGAGATCGATAATCCTTATGAAAAAGGGACCGAGCTTACACCTGAAATGATTGCCGAAATTCCGGTAGGAGACCCGCTTGTGATCTATCAGGCTGAAGTCAGCCGTGATCTGTTAAACTACCTGGTATATCGTGACGGTGAACTACTGGCGACAGTCGGACCGGACGTTCTCGAATACCTGGATGAATATCCTTCGGCAGAGAACGACACTGAATACTGCTACTATGTAGTCGCGGATTACGATGAGGGAACATCAGATCCTTCCAATACCGCTTGTGCACAATGGCATCTGTCGCCGCCGACCAACCTCGTTGCAGAGGCTTCAGGCAGCGCCATTCAGTTAACCTGGGACAGCGCAGGCAGTGCCGATCTGCTGGAATATGCCATCTACAAAGACGGTGAATTCTTTACTTCGACTACTGAAACCAGCTATTTGGATGCAGACGTAATTCACGATGTAGAATACTGCTATTATATTACCGGTATCTATGAAATCGGCGAATCGGCTCCTACGGATACCGAATGCACCATGTGGCAGCTCTGTCCTCCGGGATACCTGGCAACCGATCCTGGTGACGGCTACATCGACCTGACCTGGGATGAAGTTTCCTGTGGTGAAGAAGTTTACCTGCAGTATGACGACGGTGTATTGGCCAATGCCTTCTATTTTTACGATACATACGAGAACGGCTATGCTCATGGAATGCGTTTTGATGTGGGGACTGACTTTGATGTTCTCGAAGCCTCAGTTTACATCCTGTCAGAAGGCGATCAATACTGGCCGTGGCCCAATGAAACACATGGTCCCGTGACGGTAATGATCTTCGATGATGACAACGGTCTGCCCGGGAATCTGCTGTACAGTGAAGAAGCTACTGCAGTGGATGGCTGGGCGACGGTTACACCGGATATCACCGGTTTGTCCGGGGCTTTCCATGTGGTTACATCTCATGCCGAAGACTGGTCAGTAAGTGGTGACCCCGAAGGATTTGGAATTGACGGTGCCGTTGATCATCCCGATAATATGGTTACCATGCAGGGCGGTGTTTGGTCAACTGGTGATGTTTTATTCTATGGTGGTGACTATATGATGGCCGCCCTCATTAATGCTTACGGACAGGTGCAGCCTCTGAGTTTCGGCGACCTGCCCAGCAATCCGTTTACGGATATGAGTGTTGTTGCATCAATTCCTGAAGGTATCGACGGCGGTGCTCCTTCACAGGAAACACATCCTCCGTTCTATGTAGACAACATGTTGAACAGAGCATTGCTATCCTATGAACTGTATCGTGACGATGCGCTCATCGCTACGCTGACACCGGATGTCTTCAGCTATCATGATGACGGCCTGGCCAATGGTATTGAGCATTGTTATACAATGACGGCAACCTATGATGAAGGCGTATCCCCGGCCACTGAACCCGTTTGTGACAGTC
Organism: Fidelibacterota bacterium; assembly: GCA_024277615.1. GTDB lineage: Bacteria > Fidelibacterota > Marinisomatia > SCGC-AAA003-L08 > JACNLC01 > JAADGM01. The sequence continues at coordinate 19,911 of JAJRUW010000064.1, forward strand.
CCGGTGTACAGCCCACTAACCTCGTGGCAATACCGGGTGCTGACAATATCAGCCTGACCTGGGAAGGTGCACCCGATGCCATCGAATTCGTTATCTATCGCGATGGCAGCGAAATTGACCGCACAACGGAACATGCCTATGACGATAACGATTCCGCACCAGGCACAGAATACTGTTACACCGTAACGGCAAACTATTCTGCAGGCGAATCGATGCCCACAAACGAAGCTTGTACACAATGGGATCTGAACGGTGTGATGGCCTGGATTGAAAACGAAGGTTACCAGTCATTACAGTTGTCCTGGACTGAACCGGGTGTCGCCGGTGGTGGCGATACCATTGAAGATCCTTTCTTCGTCACCGGGGTACCTTTCGATGATTCCGGTTCAACAGTTGACTTTACGGATGACTACGACGAGGTCTGCCCCTACAGCGGCAGTACGTCACCCGATGTAGTGTATATGTGGAATGCCCAGCCCGGCAACTACCATGTGGATATTTGTGACTCGGATTACGATACGAAGATCTATGTCTATGATGAAAACATGACGGTTCTGGGTTGCGTGGATGATTCCTGTAATGCACCTGACGGCAGCCCATTTCGGTCCGATCTCAATCTTGAGATTGTCGAGAGTAGTACTGTTTACATCATTATTGATGGATACGGTGGTGCAGCGGGGAATTATAATATGAGCATTGACGAAGGCTTCCTCGTCAGTGATGACAACACTCCCCAGCCCGTTAAAGAGGATATCATTCCCATGTCGGGCGGCAACAGCCACATGACTGATAATGAAGCACCTCAAACGCGCAGCCTGACCGGATTTCTCATCACCCGCGATGGTGAACCCATTGATGTAGTAGAACCGGACGTTTACACCTATGTGGATACCGACCTGATCAACGGTCAGGAATATTGTTACACTGTTACGGCGCAGTATGACGAAGGAGATGCCGATGTCTCCAATGAGGCCTGCGGTACACCTTTCTCAAACTACCAGGAACCCGAAAACTTCCAGGTGGATATTGTTGACGGAGTGCCCTATGCTCACATGCTATGGACAATTCCGGGCGGCAGCGGGCAGGATGGCTTTAACATCTATCGGGACGGTACCCTGCTGGCACAGGTTGGCTCTGATGTGTTTGAATATGATGATGCCGACGTGGTCTTCTGGCAGGATTACTGCTGGCAAGTCGCAGCTTTTTATGGTGAATTTGAGTCTGACCTGACAACTCCGATCTGCGGTGCAGTTCCCGATCCCGGTGATTTCTCGGTGCTCTCAATCGATGACGGCAGCGTAGTTTCCGGAGGAACAGTTACTCTGGGAATCAATCTTGAGAATCAATTCAATGTCGCCGGATTCCAGTTCACTCTGGCCGCTGCACCGGGTCTTCTGACAATTGATACTTTGGTAACGACACCCAGAACACCTGAAGCCGACGGCTGGGCGGTTCAGTATAACGAACAACCCGATGGTTCCATCATCGTTGTTGGATTCAACCTCCTCGGTGGATTCATTGAAGTGGGTACGGGTGCTATTCTCGAAGTCACTTACACTGCAGATATGGTTCTGCAAACGACGGATGTTGCGCTGAGTTTCTCTGATGCCTATCTGGGTGACGAGGGTGGTAACCCCTTACCGATGTTTGCTCAGGGCAGTATTGTGACCATCATACCGGCGGGAGCAGTTGACCTGTTCGTCGGAAGTACCTCCATGGCGCCTGAAGGCACCGGCTCGATTGACATTTCAATGACCAATGATGATCCGGTTGGCGGACTACAGTTCATGCTGACCTTCGATCCGGCCATTGCCCATTTGACTGATGTGCAAACCACTGATCGTACTGCCGACTGGATGTTGTCCGGAAGCCCGGATACCGGAACGATCATTGGCTTCAGCCTTATGGGAACTCCGATTGAACCTGGTGAAGGCCCCATCATGATTGTCAACCTGCAGGCCACGGGTGTTGGTGATGCAGACCTGTGCCTGGCCGATATCATTCTGTCAGATCAGGAAGGACAGCAAATGCCGGCCGCAATGACCTGTGGTTTGTTGTCAATCTCGGAAGGACCTGTAGATATAACACAGGATGTACTGCTGCAGGCGTTCAGGAATAATATGTTCTCCTTCAACGTGGTTCCGGAAGACTTTACCGCTGCCACGGTGTTCGGAGATAATCTGTTCATCGCACAAGACGATGGCGGCCATTTTTATGTACCGTCATTTGGGATTGACCAGATCGGTGATCTCGAGATAGTCAATGGCTACAAAGGTTTCATCAACGGATCTGAAGACATCACTCTGTCTGTTACCGGACCTGCCGCCGATGTTTTACAGCCGATTACCTGGTCTCCGTTCATGAATAATCTGTTCGCCTATCTGCCCCAGGAATCTATGCCATCTACAGAAGCCTTCGACGGTTATGCAGATGACATCCTAATCCTGAGTAATGATTCGGGAGAATTCATTGTCCCGTCACTGGGTGTCAATACTATGGCAACAGTTACTCCGGGAGAAGGGTATCAGGTCTTCATTAACGGAGTGGATCCGGTAGAATACTACTATCCGGTTCCGGTCGGACTGGCCCATTCGGCACAGGAATCCATGATCAGAGATTTTGTGTCTGCCAGCGAATCCGAGTACTATGATATTGTTGAAACAGGTAATCCTTATGCCATCATTATTGTTGCCGCTGACGGTGCCATTGATGTGGGTGACGAATTGGTTGCCTATGATAATGGAACAGTTGTAGGTGCAACAAAGGTCGTTGATTTGAATCAGCCCATCACAATAGCCGCCTGGGGCAGTATTCACGATTATAATGTGGATGTCCAGGGCTTTGAGATTGGTGATGAGATTGATTTAAGACTATATGATGCATCAACGGGGACTGAATTGAGAGTTGACGCAGACCTTGACGCCTACCATTATGGCGTTGCGCCCTTCTCATCAGGAACCATTACGGTAAGAGATATGGCTGCCGTGCCGACCGAATACACACTGAGCCAGAACTATCCTAACCCGTTCAATCCAAGTACAACGATTGAATTCAGTTTGCCAGGAGATGCCAATGTTACCCTCAAGATCTATGATATTATGGGTCGTCAGGTGCGGACATTGATCGCAGGTCAACTGACCGGCGGCTACCACGCTGTAACATGGGATGGTACTGATGGCAACGGCATGCAGGTATCGGCCGGAATGTATATTTATGCCTTACAGGGTGAGGATGTCTCCATCACCCGTAAGATGGTCATGATGAAGTAAATTGCAAGCTGATTCCTGATGTTCCGTTTTAGGATCAACAGGCGCACATTTATTTCGTCGGAAAAACAGGAGGGCTCCTTTGAGGAGCCCTCCTCTGTAATATCAATTTAGGCCCTGTTGCTAACACATTCCGGGCCTTGATGCGGATCCGGTTTCGAATAATTTTACAGCGTGGTCCGGTCCCTGATGAAATAGTAAGCTATGCCTTAGCGTTGAAATTAAATAATAATGATTATATGGACAGTATATTTGATATAATATTAAATTATTATGTCATATTATCAATAATACTTTAATCAATTATTAAATATATTGGCTCAAAAAACAAAAAATATTTATATTATCGACGAACGTGCAGTAAGAATTAACCTGATTTGGATACGAATTACGATTCTCGCTGCTGATTCTGCTTTCCGTTGTGTTTTAAGACAGGTTGTGGAATCGTGTTGCTCCCGGAGATATTTATATGAATTCGGATTATTTTACAATATGTTCAGGGCTGGATTTTAGGTTGAATAATACTCAGGATGTGGGGTATTTTTGACAACTTTTTTAGACAAATGTATCACAAAAATTGAGTCAGTTTTGAAGCGTATCAGATATTACTATTCCGGACATAATTGTCCCTGGCTTCAAATTTCAAATAAATGATCAATATTAACGAAAGGCAGCAGTATTGATGAAGAAATTTCTAACCTTTGCCCTGGCATTGAGCATGGTTTTCATGTTTTCCCGTTGTGAAAAGTCCGCTACCGCAACCGTCAACGGTATGATAAACACAACCGGAGAATCATCGGTAGGGAATGGAAAGGTAGGTAATTCTGACGATTACTTTTATAATTTTGAAAATCAGATAAACGTAAAGTTTAATCGCTACGATTACAATACCCTCAGGCTGGGGAATTTTGATCCAAATATCGACACCCTGAATTTCAGAACCTTTCCTGATTTTTTGCTGCAAATCGATACAGGCGGGAATACGGACGACTGGACGCAGAGAAATTTAATCTATGAAAGACTGGATACGACCCGCATTGATTCAGTGACCTTGAGTTCCTCACAGTTTAAAAATATTAACAGCATGTTTTGGGATCTGTCGGCAAATCCGGAATTTCAACGCTACAAACCCACGCCGTCCAGTTGGGTTTATAGTGATTCAACCATCGTATATGAAGATACACTGGACTATTTAAACTACAGGTCTGTGATTGATACGCTAATGGGAGATGGTGTAATGTTCATCGATACGACTGAATGGGTCAGTCAGGAACAATCCTTTTTAAACCAGGAGAAGTTTCTGTTTGATGTCACCTTTCATTTTACGCGGAGGATATTAAATACGGACTCCCTGATGTTTAGGATCAATGGCGACTGCAATGATAACGGTATCTGGGACGATCAGGAACATTTCACCGATGTGGATGGGGATGGAATTTACAATTCGGCGGCAGGAGATATTTTTGATTTGGACACCGATGATACCGGTAACGGTTCCTGGGACCGTGCCGAGATTTATTATGATACGAATAACAATGGCTCCTGGGACCTGAACGAGCCTTTCGAAGACAGAAACTGCAACGGGTTCAGGGATGCTGCGGAGTCTTTTACGGACCAGAATGGAAACGGGACCTACGACGATGGTGAGCCTTTTGTTGACGAGGGTAACGGGATGTGGGATGGACCCGAACAGTACACCGACCTGGATCAAAACGGCGTACCTGACCCCGGAGAATTATACATTATCGGTCAGATGCCGAGCAATTTGCTTGTCTCGTATGATAATTATTTTGATGGTGAGCCCAACTATAGTGAGCCGCGAATCCTCATCGATGTTGAACCCGGGGATTCGGTGATAACCTATCGCGGGGAGACCTACAGGGATATCATCCAGGAAATTGAATATACGGACAACAAAACGCGGCAGGTAGATGATGTGGATTCGCTGGTGGTTTTAACGACGAATCAGATCATCGAAACCGCCAGCGAGCAATTTGCAGGTGGCAGTCACTACGTAACAAAAACCCAGTACGGCTATTTAGACCAGGCAAACAATATCGATGTCAGGGAGTACGACTACCACATTTACAAAAAAGATGGCAATATTTATGAGTTGGTCCATCCCAGTTATTTCTATCCGGCGGGATATTATTTTGCACCTGATGAGCGGGAAGATGGCTTCTGGTATGAAGACTATGCGGTGGATCAGGTTCAATTTTATACGCCCGGGGGGTTATTCAGAGATGGTGAACGAGTCGAAACGGATACGACAATTACTACCAGTGTGGCCATCTACAATGTGCATCGCCTGATCTCTGTAGATGCAGATTCCGTTGTGGTTCCGGCTAAAAAAATTCGGGGATATACCGATAACAGCGGTGACATCATCTGCTATGCTAATGGTGCGGTCGTTCAGACAATAGATGAATGCGAACCTGCCGATACTACTTTTTATGACTGTTTTAAAGTCAATCGACATACGGTTATTACAATGATCGGAAACGGGATTGAATACACAGAGGATGAAGATATATGGCTGGTAAAGGGTCTGGGTATCGCCAAGGATGACTTGCGGGTAGGCTGGACAGGGATTGATGAATTCGACTACTCAATCCTGGAAATGGTGGATTTCAGGGAAGTAACTTCAAGAAATCTCATGCGAAACTTCTTTAACCCGTCAACTGCGGTTGACCTGAATACACTTCAGGAACAGCCGGGACTGGACAACGACCCCTATGAAGTCCATCGGACTGCGGGTTTCCATAGAGTTGTATTACCCAACAGATAATTGAATGTATAAGGTGTTTTTATCAATGAGACTATCAAAAGCTTTATTTATAATTTGTATTTTAGGGTTGACATTTGCCGGTACCGACGGAACCATTCGTGGTAAAATAACCGATCTTGACGGGAATCCGTTACCGGGCGCCCAGATCTTCATCTCCGAGTTGGGGTTGGGGAATATTGCGGATGCAGATGGAACCTACCTGATTTTAAATGTTCCGGTCGGCACATATGATGTTACGATCTCCATGATCGGATACCAAAACATCAATGTCACCGATGTCGTTGTGAAAATGGATGACACCGTATGGTTGAACAAAAGCCTGGCCGTATCAGCCCTTGAAGTTGATGCCATCGATGTAAAGGCTCAAAAGGAGATGGTTGAAAAAGGGACCACCTCCAAGCAGGTAACCATGAGCAAGGAGGCCATTAAATCCCTGCCCATCAGAGATATCACCGAATTGTTTGCCCTGCAGTCAGGTGTTGTTAAAGTCGAAAGCCGTACTCAGGGCATTCCTGACAACGAAGAACGCGGACTGGAGGAAATCCATGTGCGGGGTGGACGATCCGGTGAAATCGCCTATATGATCGACGGTCTTTATATCCGCAACCCGATTTTCGGAGGTATCGGCAGCGGAACGCGTTTGAATCTGTTTGCCATCAAAGAATTTGACTGGCAGCCGGGTGGTTTTAATTCCGAATACGGAGATGCTATGTCCGCCGTATCCAATTGGCATACGAATTCCGGGGGAGATGAATTTTCTTATCATTTTAAATATGAAACCAGTCTGGTGGGTAAAGCTCTCGGTTCAAAATTCGACGAACTCAGGGATTATAATGACTATAATCTGGGATTCGGCGGATTGATTCCGGGTACTTCCAAATGGCATTACTGGTTATCGGGTCAGACCACCAACCGCGGAAATTACCGGGTCTATAAGTTCGATAACATCACTTATAAAAAACAGGCAGACTTCCCCTATCTGGAATACGGTGGTGACAGCCAGGCCATTATCAATGAAAACCGCAACAATCTCGTGCAGCCCTGGGATGAAGTGGCCGGCTTCCGGGGATTCGGCTTTGACAAAACCTGGGATGTTTTCGGGAAATTATCTTACAAATATTCCAGCAAACTGCGGTTTAACTCAACCTATTGGATTGTCACAAATCATCGGAAGACCTTTAACCCGCGTTACCTGTACTGGGATGAGGGTCAAAATGAACTTTTTCGGGATACAAAGAGAATTACGTTCGAGATCAATCATCAACCCACCGAAAAAATGTTTTATACCATCCGCGGAGCCCAATTCGTGCAGGACCAGTTCCAGGGTGTACGCTGGAAAGACAGTGACGGCGACGGATACCCCGATTGGTTTGAGTGGAGGAATCCTGCGGGGCAGAGGGCTTCCGTATCTGATATTCACAATCCTGAAATCGTGCCTTATTTGCTCTCTGAAAGCGGCGACACCATGATTTATACAATGAAGGACGATCGCAGCGGCTGGTACGTTGGTCAAAAACCGGGTAATTACAACTGGGAAGTAGCCGAAAAATTCAGAGATGTCAATGGCAACGGCATTTATGATGAAGGAGTTGATATCTTCGATGTCCTGGATGAAGATGGGAATCCTAAATATGATTTGAATAATAATGGGAAATGGGATGGTCCCGAACTGGCGAAACAGTGCTATTACCGGGACGGAAGCTATTGGCTGCTTCCTGAAATGTATGAGAGTTATGAAAATTTCTACGATTATGCCGCAATTCAGAACCAATTCAATTTAGATCCTTTCTGGAGCTGGGCGGCAGGCGGATCTGCCCCCCGTTACACGGGTATGGAAGAGGACCCCTATTACTTCATGCCGTCAGTTCGGGGAGGGGCATCATGGATTGAAAACCATGCCTTTGGCGGGAATGACCGGTTTTATGGCAAATCAAGAGCGGTTACTACCGAGATCCGCTTTGATATTACCAACCAATTTTCTAATGAATGGCGTGTACGCTCCGGGTTGGACTATAAATTTCATAAACTCAATTTTGATGAAGTCAAAGAGCCCTGGCTGGGAGCTTCAGCCTTTACACAGAGTTTTGCCGAGTCCTGGGATGACACGGGCCCGGACGGGCTCGGCCCAACCGACCCCGATTACGTTACCGCTGATCCCGGGGAAGGAAACGGTAAATGGGATAAGGGGGAGAAGTTTGAAGATGCCAATAAAAACGGTAAATGGGATGACTTCAGAGAGCCCAAAGAGTTTTCCGCATATATCGAAAATACATTTGAAGTTCCCTGGATGGTGATACATGCCGGGATCCGCATGGACGCCGTCAATTACAGCACCAAAGTCTGGAGCGATGCGAACGGCAACGCCACGCCGAATGCCCCGACCTATTTTGCCGATGTCGGACAGGACGGTGAACCGAATACACTGGCCGGCCCTGATGGAATTACGGGTACGGCAGATGATGACCCCGGCGAAGATGACGGTGTCTGGAATTTCGATGAACCCTATTCCGATAAACCCGGCTTTCCACAGCAGAAAGTTATGTTTGTGGATGCCAAATGGTTTTACAAATACAGTCCGCGGCTGGGTTTCAGTCATGTCATCACTGACCGGGCAACCTTTACTTTCAACTACGGAGTTTATTACCAAACCCCCGTCTATCAGAATGTATATCTGAATACGAATCGCCTTGAAGACCCTGAACAGCTGTTTGAAAACAGTGACGGCGTTCTCGGTAATGCAACCATGAATGCTTCCAGAACCCAGTCCTATGAATTTGCCTTTAATGTACAGGTCAGCCGGTCCTGGGCCTTCACCTTAGGTGCCTGGGTCAAAGATATGAGTGGTCTGGTGACTTCGAAGATATCACGGAGCGGAGTTTATGAATATTCGGTTTTTTCCAATGGAGATTATGGCAGTGCCAAAGGTATTGATTTTTCTCTGAGGAACAAAGGGCAGCTGCTGATCATGGCCATCCAGTACACTTATTCCGTCGCTAAAGCAAACAGTGAGTATGACTGGGCTGCGCTGGGTAATGTGGAAGTTGATGCCCCCTCGGTTTCATTTTTAATGCCCTACGACCGGACACACGATGCGACGCTTTCAATCTACTCGCCTTTGTTTCCTTTCGGGATCCTGGGCGGACTGACGGCCTTTTATCAGTCGGGTGCTCCTTACACTCCCATGAAATTTAACGGCAACACACCCGAGTCAGATGTGGAAAATAAGTACACCAAACGAGCGCCGGATTATAAAAATGTTAATCTCTCCTTCTCGAAATATATCAGCCTGAATGACTACAGGGTAACACTCGGATTGAATGTATTTAACTTGTTTGATCAAAAGAATGCCGTGGATATCTGGCCGCTAACGGGAAAGCCGGATGACCCCGGGAAATATTACACGGACTTTGTCGGTCTGCCCGATGCGAATCATGACAAATCCGGCTCTTATTACGATCAGCCCTGGTATTTCAGTTCACCCAGAGAGATTAACTTCTTCGTGAAAATTGACTTTAATTAATAAGGAATCGCAGCAGCTTATGAAAATCATCAAAATTTTCGGCCTACTGGCCCTGATCAACCTGTTTCTCATCGCCGCGGAACCACTGGGGTCCGGCGAAGGCGGAACTGAAACGGCGCCTGCCCCGGATGGTCTCGAAAAGGTCGGAGATCACGCCTTCCCCACTAACCCGATGAATGACCGGGCGCACGGTTATCTGCTGAAGGGAAAAATTAAAAATGTAGTCTCAAATTATGGAAACTTTGTGGACTGGGAAGCCACCCCGAACGGATATTGGGGTAATTACAATTATCTGCCGAATGTAGGATTCCTGGCGGGTGTCCCCGGGCAAAAATATTCATCCGAATTTACCTGGACCAGTGACCCTCCCTTTGCAGGTGAGACCACCGATATACAGGTCTGGGGTTCTCATGATGCTTATCAGGCCTGGACTGAGGATGGCAAGACCAATTTTGTCGGCGTCCTGTTTGAAGCCGAAAATGATGATGGTATCGTCGGTACCGCAGTGGAAAATTATACGGACCTGGTTGCAGAGCATCAATATGTTGTGGATGAGTTCGATGAAAAAATTTATATTGCCTTAGCGTATTCAGACTTAAATTCACTTGACCCCAATCTTTCTATTGCCCGCATCGGTTTAATCTATCCCTGGGCTCTGAGACCGAAGCTTGACCGCCGTACCGATGCTTATGATGCTTTTGATTACGGGGAGGACCTTGAAGAATGGACGGAAGATGACAATTACGTCTATTATGGCGCCACTACTACCGAATCCTGGTTCACGCGCTGGAGACCCAGCATAAACACAGAATGGATGCCGTCAACGAAAGCCCGTGAAAACACGCATAATACCGATGTAGATGAGGGAGATATTTTTGGCGATACGCCCTGGGTCAGCCCTTCCGATACTTATCCTTTGTTAGCCCATTCTGCCTATTCTCAAACCTGGCCTGTCAGAGTAAATCCGGAAACGGGTGAAGATGAATCCTTCTGGCCCGGTTGGTGGGCGGAAGATTTCAATAAGGAACTGCCCGGCTGCAGCGGTTTACGGCAGGACCCCCTTTGCTGGGAGACCGTTCCCGGCAGATTCGTATCTGATAATGATGTTTATATGGAATTTGACGACCGTTGGGCTGAAAACGGGAATATGGTGGATACTAATGATAATTATGAACAGACCGGTTATCCGCTGGGGCTGAAGGTCATGGCGGAAGCCCACTCCTACGGAGTCTCCTATGCCGAAGATATCATGTTTGTGACGGTTAAAGTACGCAATGAGAGTGGCGACTGGTGCGCAACCGACGAGCATGGTGACCCTGTACTCGATGAAGACGGTATGCAAAAATGTGGCGAAGCCATGGTGCTGCCGGACGGGACCACCCTGAATGGAGGTGCCGGGTTTGACTATAAGAATGTTTATCTCGGTTTTTACTTTGATGCAGATGCCGTTTGGTCAACTCAATCGGGTAATACCGGTGTACATACCAACGATGATGACTTTATGGAGTACTACATCGATTCGCTTTACGTCAATAATGAGAAGCTGCTGATCAGTATGGCCATGATCTATGATTATGACGGAGTCAGCAACTCGGCTACGGATCTTGGCGTAGTGGGTGTACAACTTCTGGATACGCCTCTGGCCACAGAGCCGGTGGATTTAAACCAGGACGGATTCATCGATATCTTTCCCGGAGAACCCCTTAAAATGACGGACTGGCACTGGTTTGACTGGTATAACCGTCCAGGTGTCTCCAACAGAGAGACAAATTCAGGCCCCTTCGCCGGGTCTCCCGGTGTGCCCCAGGCCAGAAACAAGGAGGAAATCCAGTACAAGGTCATGGCAGGTGATACAACCAATTTATCTGTGGATGAAAAAGCCTGGTTTTTCCATACACCGCATCCCGATACGGATCTCGATAACGAGCTGAATCCCCATTTTGATTCTATTTCCGGATTGCGTGAGACGGATGAATTCATCGAAGACCCCAAGGGTCTGGACTGTGTTCTGATTATGAGTTGCGGTCCTTTTGATTTATCGGTCGGAGAGGAAGTGCCCTTCTCCTTCAGCATTATCTTTGGGGATGCAATCTATTTAGATAATGAAGGTACCATCGACTACTCAGACATTGTGAAAAATGCACAGTTTGGTCAAATCATGTACAATTCCCACTATCAGGGTTTCACACCTCCGGCAACCCCCACGGTTTTCGCAACAGTGGATCATAACCGGGTGGAGATCACCTGGGATCAGGTAGCGGAAATTTCCACGGATGTTGTAACCGGCTATGGCGATTTTGAGGGCTATAAGCTCTATAAAAGCCTGGACGGCGGAAAAACCTGGGGTCAGGAGATCGTGGACCTCGACGGGAATCATTTGGGTTGGGTACCGCTGGCTCAATTTGACCTGTCCTATCAGCAGGATATTGAACATTGCATTTATTCGGGGGGCGCCTGCGACAATGAGGAGGACCAGCGCCAAATCGATATCAAAGGACTCGATCCTCTGGCATCCTGGAAGAACCTGGGGGATGATACCGGCATCCAGCACTCCTACATCGACAGCAATGTGGTGGATGGTATTGAATATACCTATTCTGTTACAGCATACGATATGGGCGTTGAAGCGGATTATACACTGGAACTGATCGATAATGATGACGGTACCTTCTCACTGGATACACTTTGGTCAACTTCAAACCCTGATCACTGGTCCAGTCCGGATGGATATCAGAGCATCGAAACTTCAATGGGGACTACAACTCATGACCCCAATTTCATTACGGTTACGCCGGGTTATCATGCCAGTAATATTACTTTTCCGGATCCTCAAAACACAGACGAATTTCTGGTTCCGGTCGGTACTACCATCGGTAACGGCGACAGGTTCTATACAATTGTCAACGAGGAGGACCTGACGGATATTTTGATCAAAATGGAAATTCAGGCGGACCCTGCACCGAATGCCTATGAAGGGTATAAAACTGAAAATCCTGCCCTCATGATCTATGAGATTGATAATCTGAATGATCAGAATCCGGTAAATGTTGAAACATTTGATATGAGTACTCTTACGGAGGAAGAGATCGTAGCTAAAATGGATCTGCCCGGGGCTGACAGCAGTAATGCGCAAATCTTCATTCCTGATTATTTAATGGATCCCTATCCGCTGGCGTACCAGGATGACCTGGACTATGAAAATAACTGGTCTGAATTTTTCGATGGTATCAGAATGAGATTTGACAATGGCGTCTTTGACTTTAATAATCTGGATGATAAAGTAGCCGTCGTGAAGGAACTCTCGTCCACCCCGGATTCAAGTTTGGTGAACCGGCTGGATATCAGTTTATTGTATAAAGGTCCCACGCAGTTTAACAGCCGGCCTCCCTATGAATACAAAATCGAATTCAGTTCCGGTGTTCTGGATACGGCCTATGCCAAAGTGTCTTCATCAGGGTGCGCAACGGATTTTAAAACCTTACTGCCTTTCAAAATAACGAATCTTACAACCGGGAAACATGTGAAGCTGGTGCATATTGATAAGGGGATCTGCTCCTTGTCCGATGATGGTTGTGATTACCCCAATATTCTTCAGATTCCGGGGTATAAAGATTGCACCTGGGAGCGCAATGAAGAGATGCGGTTGGCAGCAGATACGGTTTCTACGGCTTCCAATCCTGAACCCCACGCCGATCATATTTTTAATCTGAAGATCAATTTCCAGATTCCTGAAGTATCGGCTTGGGCTGATAATATCCCATACGCCAAGGATACGCCCGTTGAACAGGAAGGTATGTTGTACATTGCATCCGATAATATACCCGCCGGCATTGATCCTGTGGAATGGATTGATGATAATGGAGATGATGTAAATGATAATCCCTGGCAGATCTGGTATCCCTGGGAGGACGGGGACTCAATTATTATTAAACCTGCCCGCTGGTATGTTGACGGAGATACCTGGGTCGCAGACCTGTCTTCACTCGGGAAAAGCCATTCGGTAACACAGAGCGAATTAGAAATGGTGAGTGTAGTTCCAAATCCATATCTGGCCTATTCAGATTTTAATGAGACAGAGTTCGAAAGAAGGCTGCGGTTTACACATCTGCCCCAGCGCTGTAAAATCACTATCTTTACCATAACCGGTGAGAAGGTTAATTCATTTACCCACGATGATGAGTACGATAGTAACGAATGGTGGAATATGCGAACCGTGAACAATCAGGAGATTGCACCGGGCCTCTATTTGTACACGGTTGAGGCTGATGGAAAAAAACATGTGGGCAAGTTTGCTGTTGTCCGATAGGAGAATAAAGAATTTATGAAAATAAAGCATCTCATATTAATTACTGTTACCGCCGCCGGTTTTATTTGCGCTCAGAGTACAATCCCGGAAGAGGTTACAAAAGTTGCAACAGCTGCGGGAAATTGGCTGAAACTGGAAAATGATGCCCGGGCAATCGGAATGGGAGGCGCCTTTGTTGCGGCCGGTACAGGCGTAGGTGCCATCCCCTATAATCCGGCCGGTGTAGGCTTTGTAAAAGGCTCGGAATTATATTATTCAAAGACAAACTACCTTGCAGGAGTATCCTATAATGTGCTGGCCTATGGCACACAACTTTCCAACATCGATTACCTGGGAGTACATCTGTTTTATCTGGATTCGGGTAAAATGCCGGTTACCACAGCCTGGTACCCTGACGGTACAGGTGAGGAGTTTAAGGTTATGGCATTATCGCTCCGGGTCACTTATGCCAGGGTAATGACAGACCGGTTGAAGATTGGCATCTCTATTAAATACATCCGTGAAAGGATCTATACAACCAGTATGCAATCCGTTGCGGTTGACATCGGTTCAAATTTTAATACGGGGATTTATGGTGTGATACTTGGTATGTCAGTGAGTAATTTCGGACCCGAAGTCCAGTTCCACGGCGAGGGCTTGCAGCAACCGGTTGACCCGACGGATAATCCTGATCAGACATTGCTGAAACCCACCGAGAAATTTCCTCTGCCGCTGGTGTTCCGGCTGGGTATTAAAAACGACATCATCGGCCCTGAAAGCGTGTTCAGGGTCAATAAAAATCACAGGCTGACATTTGCCCTTGACGGGTCCAGCCCGCTTGACTATACAGTCACCGAAAATATGGGTCTGGAATACGCCTGGCGGGAAACGGCTTTTCTGCGCATGGGGACCCATTTGTCACATGATACTGCTGGATTGAGTCTGGGGGCAGGGGCAAGGCTGAAATCCAGAGGTTTTAATGTGGAAGTTGACTACGCTTATGTAAATTACGGCGTCCTGAACGAGACACATCAATTCAGTTTGATCCTCGGTTTTTAACACTCTGTTACAAGTATTTGATGATTGCTTCATTAGAATGATAATAATATTGAATGCAAAAGGTGCCTTCAATAAAATTAATAAAGGAGAATAAAAATGATTCGTAAAGTTATAATAATTTTGGTGCTGTTTATAGCATTTTCGTTTGCCCGGGAACTGAAAACGGCTGCAAACAAACATGCGTCCCAAATTACTAGCGGCCAGAACAATATTACCGTTATACACAATCCTGCGGTACAGCAGTCCGACAGAACGGATGTCATCTTATATGAAGACGATTTTGAGGGCGATGTGAGCGGTTGGCAGACGGAAGGCCCCTGGGTCCTGACGGAAGACCAGTCCATGAGCCCCACTCACAGCTTTAACGCCGTGAATAACCCTGGTGGTGTCGATGAGGGCAGCTGGAATTTGTACTCTCCGGTTTACGCTTTGCCTGAACTCGGTGACGGGGAGGTCATGCGGTTTGGATTTTCTCTTTTCGTTGATACTCCCGACTTTGATGGCGACGGTGACAATTCTCTTGAAGACCTCTACAGGGTATCCCTTGCTGATGTTGATGCGCTGGCCTGGCACGCCACTGATTTCAACGCATTTAACGGTATGTCGTACTGGTGTGGTGACGAATCTCTTCAGGGCTACAGCGACGGTTGGCTCCAGTTTTTGGATACACCTCCGATCACTGTTCCGGGAATTGGTTATGAACTTTCAGCTCAATTGAAATGGGGAATTGAAGAGCCCTGCGGCGGAGATTGTGGCATTGCCGGAGCCTTTATCGATGGCTGGGATGCCGCCAATGTTCGTATTTCCACAGATGGTGGCGCAACCTGGGATTTTCTGAACGGGGACGATCCGTATGATTTTACCAGCGGCTATGGTTGGTTTTTCAACGGTGAACCTGAATATACACCCGGTTGGGGCGGACAGCAGGACTGGCACAATGTAACTTTTGATCTTTCGGCCTATTCGGGTGAAGAAGTTATTATTCGTTTCGCTTTTGGTTCGGATCCTGCTTACTCCACAATTGATGATGCTTCTCTCGTAGGATTCTTCGTGGATGATATCACAATTGAAAATATTATGGGTGATCAGATCTTTGCCGCCGACGCTGATAGTGGTGACGACCCCATGATCGCAGCCGGTCTGGCCTGGATTGAACAATTCTATGACTACGGTGACCCCGCAGGCCCCCGTCCCGGTGCAAACGGCTGGGAAGAATACCTTCCGGGATATCCTTACAATGGTAATGTATTTCTGGACATCAGCGATATGGCAGGGAAAAATATCCAATTTAAATTTATGATGGTCTATGATGGGAACGATGACGGCGGCAGTGGTGACGGTCTGTTTATAGATGATTTCAAAATTTATAAAGAACTGGGTGCTCCCCCTGCACCGACCGGTCTTGCAGGCGAAGCTTTGGATTCGCAATGTAATCTCTGGTGGGATGATATGAATTATGCCGGTACGGATGATTATATTTATGACAGCGACCAGGTTACACAATTAATTACATTAACCGATGCCGGTGAAGCCTGGGCGGGTGAAAGATTCGATATTGTGGGTGCTTCCACAATAAACACGGTTTCCGTGTTCAACGCCAACGGTTTTCCGGTTGATGTAACGGTAGCGGCCTTTGAACAGGTCGGAGCCTTTTATAATTTGACACCTGCTTTCCAGACCAACGTTACACTTGACGCCGACTGGAATGATCTGACTCTGGGGTGGGATATGGGATCCGGCTATATCATTGCCGTTACTTTCACCAATGAAGTTGCTGCCGGACTGGACGAATCCAACCCCATGGGGCATGCCATGGTCATGCTGGGAGGCAACTGGGATACTTGGCAGTCCGTTGCTGAAGGTTCCGGCGGTTCACTGAATGACGGTGAGTGGGGTATCCGGGCAAATATAACAACCCTGGGGGCTGACGTGACATATAATGTGTACCGTGACGGGGAAGCTGTTGCTTCAGGTTTCAGCACAGCCTCGTATTCCGATTTTACTGTTGAAAATAATATCACATACGAATATACGGTCAGTGCAACTTTCCCCTCCGGGGACGAGAGTGATCCCTCTGCTCCCATCGAGTTGACACCGCAGTCCAGTACAATTTATGAGATTGCGCTTGACGATGGAACATCCGAACTCGGGATATCCATGGGTTCGGGGAATTATATGGCGGTAAAGTTCACCGCAGCGGGTGTCGATGATGATCTCGTGAGGTTAAAATGGTACCAGCAGGGCGACGGCGGTGCCTTCTATTTTTACCTCTGGAATGATGATGCCGGCCTGCCCGGAGCAGAACTCTGGCACCACATCATCGTGGGTGGAGTTGAAGGATGGAATTCTTATGACGTAAGTGCAGAAGGGATTCAATTAACCGGTGATTTCTGGCTGGGTGTGAAAGAGTTCTCCTCCACACAGGATTTTGGATTCGACACCGGTTCTAACGGTATGGGCTACTGGAGGCAGGGTGGAAATGGTGACTGGCAGCTTTTATCGGACCTTGGATTCGACGGTAATCTTATGGTCAGACCGCTGTTGGATGGAGGCGAAGTTCAGGGTTGTACGCTGGGCGATGTGAATGCTGACGGTGTTCTCGACGTGCTCGATATCGTCAGAGTTGTGAATTTCATTATGGGAAGTGAAACGCCCACGGATGATGAAGCCTGCGCTGCCGATATTAATGAGGACGGTGTTATTGACGTTCTGGATATTGTCAATATCGTGAATATTATCATGGGTTCCTGATATTTCAGTTCATAAACAATATGCTAACCACCTTTCGGGCAGCAACCGCTGTCCGAAAGGTGGTTCAATCAAACAACGCATGAATAATAAGTAAGATTATGTTTAAACAAACCAGCCTGCTGTTATTATTTCTGACCTCAATCGTTTTCTCAACTGAGATTATCCCCGGTGAATTTCTATTCTGCCTGAAACCTGCGGTTCAGCCCCTGGAGATCAGTAGAGCTGATGATGGTGTGCTGGTGGATAATGCCGAACTAAACTCTTTTTTTACTGAAAACGGCATAATCGACATTGAGCCTTGGATACCTTTTGCAACCGATGCAGACAGGGATGGCGATATATACCTGAACCGGATCTACCGGGTCTATCTTGCAGATGGTTTCCGAAATGCCCTGTCGGACATCAAAGAGAATATTACCCGGTTGTCCTCTGTTTATTCTGCCGAGTATGACTATTATCGCAAGGCGACTCATCAGCCCAATGATCCGGGCTATATTCAGCAATGCAGTCTGTCCGCAGTGAAAGCCACCCAGGCCTGGGACCTTTGGGATATTGCCAACGGGGTCTTCCCGGGTGACCGCGAGGTTCTGTTAGCATCTGTCGATACAGCTGTAGATTACACCCATCCGGACCTGCAAAGCAGTATTTGGATCAATCAGGATGAAGTACCCGGTGCAATTTTCGATGAGGTGGATACGGACAATGACGGTTATGTTGACGCCGACGAAGTCGTAGCATTCCTGGTTGACAGTAATATAGACGCGAATCTTGATGGCGAAATCAACCTGCAGGATGCCGTAGCATCCTCATCCCCGTTCATTAACGGAATCGATGATGATAACTGGGACAATAATTCCAATTCTTTCATCGATGATCTCATTGGTTGGGACCTTTCCGGCTGGTCGGGAACGGATGACAATAATCCTATGCCGAAACCCGGCGTGCCCAATAACAGTACCTGGGCACATGGCACACATGTTGCCGGCATCCTTTCGGCCTCGACAGATAATAATCTCGGAATGGCCTCCACGATGTACAACGGCAGCATTTTAAGTGTCAAATGCTCGCGTGAGAGTCAGACGGGTGAACCCTATGTCAACGATGGGTTTTCAGGGATCACATACGCCGCAAAACTCGGACATGACAAGGGCACGCATGTGATTATTAACTGTAGTTGGGGCGGTGGCGGTTACAACAGTTATGAACAGACAGTCATCAACAATGCCTTCAACAACTACGATGCCGTAATCGTAGCAGCCGCAGGTAACGGCAACGATCTGGGAGGAGAAGAACATGCATCGCATTATCCTTCGAGCTACTCGAATGTCATCTCCGTGGCTGCCATCGGTTGCAGCGGAAGCTGGGGGCACTGGGCTACCTACCATGAAACTGTTGATCTTTCAGCCCCTGGCGAAGGTATCTACAGTACGATCATTGACGGCGGTTATGAATCCTGGAACGGTTCTTCCATGGCAAGCCCCAATGCAGCCAGTTGTATCGGTCTGCTCTACTCATTTTATCCCGACTGGAGCAACCAGCAATTGGTGGACCGGATCATCGAATCGGCGGACCCTTTCATTTATGATGTGAATCCAGACGAATATCTTCAGGGGCAGCTGGGAACTGGAATGGTCGATGCTTTTACAGCAATCGGGGCTCTGGTTTATCCGGGACTTTACTATTACAACCATTCGGTAACCATCAACAATGGAGATGGCGACGACAACCTTAACCCGGGAGAATCGGCAGAATTAAGGGTCACGCTGGGTAACCTGGATGGATGGCAGAATGCCGATAATGTGACCGCAATCCTGACAAGCATGAATCCGGGCGTAACAATTACCGACTCTACAGCAGACTACGGTACCATCAACGAGGGTGGTATCGGGATTAATATTTCGGATACTTTTGCTTTTGAACTCTCCAATGACATCGATCTTGGGGAAGTCGAATTTGTCCTGGAAACCACGGCAGAAAGTGTCCCGGGATATGACTATCAGGCTGCAATCCCCTTTACCATCGTGGTCACACTTAATCAGCAGGGTTGGCCTGTTGACTCGCTTTACGAGGAGCTTAACAATGTCGAGACAGCCCCCCTGGTCATGGATGTGATGGGAGATGCGGCCAAAGAGATCATATTCGGGGATTATAACGGCTATTTATACTGTGTGAATTCAGCTGGGGATTTGATCGATGACGGACTATTCCCGTTTGATACAGGCAACCAGATCTGGGGTTCACCTGCCGCCGCCGACATTGATAATGACGGAAATATCGAAATCGTCACAACTTCTAAAAGTAAGCATTTATTTATTCTGGATCCCGGTGACGGTGTTATGCAGGTTGACTATAATGCAGGACAGTATCTGATGGGGTCACCTGCAATCGGAAACCTCGACGACGATGATGAACTTGAGATTGTCGTCGGCGGTTATAAATCTACGGGAAAGCTCTTTGTGATAAACCCGGATGGATCTGATGTTACCGGTTTTCCCTATGATTTAGACGAAAAGGTACTCAGGGGTGTAGCGCTTGCGGATTTCAACAATAACGGCAAGGCAGATATTGTCTGTGCAACCGAATCGCATCATGTGTGGCTGATCTATGATGACGGCACGATAGCTCCGGGATTTCCATTTACTGCCGAGAATAAGTTTAAATCTGCACCTTCCATTATGGATCTGGATGGGCAGAAAGTTATCTTTGCCGGCAGCAATGATGATA
This sequence comes from Fidelibacterota bacterium, assembly GCA_024277615.1. Taxonomy (GTDB): domain Bacteria; phylum Fidelibacterota; class Marinisomatia; order SCGC-AAA003-L08; family JACNLC01; genus JAADGM01. The sequence continues at coordinate 40,304 of JAJRUW010000064.1, forward strand.
AATTCTACGCGATCAATAGTGACGGCAGCCTGCGGTTTGAGGTTGTTACAGGGGACGATATTATCACATCTCCGGGATTTATGACTTCCGGTTCAGATAATTATATCTTCTGGGGATCCAATGACGGCTTTGTTTACGGCATTGATGCGGCCGGCAATCAGCTGCCGGGCTGGCCTGTGGATACCGGTATTTCCGTGAAATCCTCCCCAGTGTTTTCTGATCTCGATGGCGACGGCCTGCCGGAGATTATTTTTGGTACGGGATCGGGTCAGCTGATGGGATTGACTCTGGCCGGTTTGCCCGTAACTTTCTTTCCCATTTATGCTCTGCCTGCTCTGAACGGCACGGCAACCATTGCCGATACCGATGGTGATGGCGATCTGGAAATTCTGATTGGTTCCGTTTCGAGTCTTGTAGATATCGATTACAAAGCATCCGGATCGAATGCTGATTTTTGGTTCACGCACCGGGGCAATAGCAGGCGCACGGGGTATTATGGTGACCTTGAGAGCGGAGGCTGTGGGGACTGTATGAGCGGCGATGTTAATTGTGACGGCATTATCGATATACTCGATGTAGTCCGCACGGTGTTCATCGTTTTGCATGGCACCGATGAAGTAACCGAATGCGAAGCCCAGCTTGCCGACATGACAAATGACGGGATCGTTGATGTGCTTGATATTGTCACCATGGTGAATGCCATCATTGGCAGGGAGTAAAAATTATTATGGAAGCTGTCAGAACTACCGGCAGATAATTGCATTTTCAAGTGTAAGTTTGAAAATCACAAACGTAAAGAAAAACAAACAAAGGAGCAGAGTAAAATATGAAGGGATTTAAACTCTTATTTATTACTGTTGCCAGTTTAGGATTAGTCCTGAGCGGTCCGAAATTAGCCCCGCGTAAAGTGAGTGCTGCATTTCATCCGCAGGTTGAGCCGGCTGGTGACATGAACCTGAATCATGGCGAAGCCGGTCCAATCCTTATGCCAAATTCAAGAAATGCGATGTCGGTCACTTTGGTTGATTCCTCTAAAAAC
>JAJRUW010000065.1 GCA_024277615.1 Fidelibacterota bacterium
CGGGAGTCAAGTCTTTTCCCATCCCCGGTCTGCCTGATTCAATTTGGGTTAATGTATAAATTCCTCCGATAACCGCAACTCCGGCGAGGATGAAATACGGCATTTTCCAATTAAAATAGCTGGAAAACACTCCTCCGATCAAAGGGCCAATTGAGAGGCCGACACTTCCCGAAATACCGTGGTAACCCATATTTTGACTGATGTTCTTAGTGTGGCTGATTAGTTTGAGCCCTGCCGGGTGATACAATCCGGCCGACGCGCCCAAAAGGGCAAGACCGATTGCCAGAGTAAGTGTAGAATGCCCCAGGGTGATAATTCCAACTCCGATCAAAAGTCCGCTAAAATAGATCAGCAGCACTGTTCTGGAGCCCAGTTTATCCACCAGCAGACCGGCCGGAACGGCACTTAGTCCGAAAAAGACAAACTGAATCGTGGCCAGTTCGCCGAGCTGGATCAATGAAACAGATAGTTCATCGCGAAGTACGACCATGATGGCAGGGAAAACCAGGGTTATACTGTGAACCAACCCGTGGCCGATAATAGTGGCAAAGAGGATTTTACGGTAATTGCTCATCAAAAAAAAAAGCTCCTATCTCTGGTTATAGAGCAAGGAGCTTAAAAGCATTCCAGCCGGGGTCATGCCCGCTCTTTAATCCGGGCTGCTTTACCTTTTAATTTTCTAAGGTAATAAAGTTTTGCCCGTCTGACTTTCCCTCTTTTTTTAACCTGTATGGAATCCAGATTAGGGGAGTGGAGCGGGAATATCCTTTCCACACCCACACCATTTGAAATCTTCCTGACGGTAAATGTTTTATCGATTCCATGCCCTGCAGAAATGGCAATTACAACACCTTCAAAAGTCTGAACTCTGCTGCGATTGCCCTCAATAACTTTTACACCAACGGCCACAGTATCGCCAGCTCTGAACTGGGGGATGTCAGACTTAATATCATTTTTTACGGCTGCACTAATTTTATCCATTTTTTACTCCAATTTCTTGCGAAGCTAAATATTTTTCCCAGAGATCAGATCGTCTCTCTCTGGTTTTCTCTTTTTGTTTTTCCAGACGCCAGTCCGCAATCATTTTATGATGCCCGGACATTAAAACTTTGGGAACTTCATATCCTCTGAATTTTTCAGGTCGCGTGTAATGCGGATAATCCAGTAAACCGGATGTAAAAGAATCCGTTTGAGCTGATTCATAAGAATTCAGTACTCCGGGGATCAACCGGACGACGGAGTCCAGGATTACAAGCGCAGGCAATTCGCCTCCTGTTAGAACATAATCACCGATAGAAATTTCATCCGTCACCAGTTCATCCCGGATTCTCTGATCGATCCCTTTATAATGACCATTGATAAAGATCAGGTTTTCCTCAAGTGATAATTCCATAGCAAGCGCATGCTTCAGCGGTTTGCCGTCCGGTGTGGGGAAGATCACTCTGGAGTGAACTCCGTCCGGTATATCTTTCATAACCGCATCAAAAGCCCGGAAAACAGGTTCAGGTTTCATAACCATCCCGGAACCACCACCAAATTGATAATCGTCAATTTTATAATGGGGAGCATCGGCAAAAGTAAAAAGGTCATGAATATTATAAACTACATGTCCCTTTGAAGCTGCTCTGCCAAGGATACTCTCAGTAATAACAGTTTCAACCATTTTTACAAATGGAGTCAGAAAATGAATCCGCATCATAACTCGAGTAACCCTTCAATAGGATGAATGACCATGCGCCTTTTCTCAAAGTCAATAAGCTTGATGATCTCATCGATCATCGGTATGAGGACTTCCTTTCCCCGATAGTCCAACGCAATAACATCATTTGCGGGTAAAGTATAAATATCCCCTATGTCTCCAAGGTAATTGTCATGTTCGTCCCATACCTGGAAACCAATTAAATCAGTTAGAAAGTACTCGCTTTCATCTGGTGCCGGAAAAAAATCCCGATCTGTCAGCAGTTCGTAATTTCTGAGTTTCTCGGCTTCTTCCCGGGAGGAGACCCCCTTCAGTTTAAGCCTCGGATGAGGACCTGATAACTGTGAAGTCTCGATTACAGTGTCGAATACTTCTCCGGCGGTGTCTCTAATCCAGATTTTTACATCATTCGAAATCGCATCAGCAGCTTGTTCATTGAGTGAGATTTTAACCTCGCCTTTCAGTCCGTGGGGTTTAATAATGAACCCCAGACACATGAATTTGCGAGGGGCAGATCTACTCAATTATTTCAAGGATCGCTCTCTTACCACCACGTTTAGCTGTAGCCGCAGAAAGGAGCGTGCGAATAGCACTAACGTTCCGACCGTTTTTTCCGATAACTTTTCCTAAATCGCCTTCCCCAACCTCCAGTTCATAGATCTGGGTACTATCGCTCTCTAAAACAGTTACCTTCACTTCGTCCGGCTTGTCTACAATGGATTTAATGATCTCGGTCAATAAGCCTTCCATAAATCCACTCCTATTTTACAGTGTTAAGACTCTTCTTCTTGCTCTTCTGCCGGAGTTTCAGTCTGTTCATCAACTGGAACTTCAGCTTCTACATCAGGTTCAGTTTCAATATTTTCTTCTGCTTTCTTTTCGGTAGCGATTTCTTTGGCCTTATCAGCCTTCAAATTTTTTGCAGCTTCTTTGGTAGCAGCCCAGTTGGCGAGTTCTTCTGCAATTTCCTCTTCAGATTTTCCGGATTTCAGATTGTGCCATTTCAGGGCCAAACCTGAATCTTTAAAGATATAATTTACCCGATTTGTCGGAGCTGCCCCTTGTCCCAGCCAGTAGAGTGCACGGTTTTCGTCATAAGAATACTGATCATCATCCTTGAGAGGGTCAAACCACCCCAGTTTTTCAATTTCCCGACCATCACGACGAGTATGTGAATCCATCACTACAATACGGTAAAACGGACGTTTTCTTCTACCAATTCTTTTTAAACGAATGTGTACTGCCAAAAGCTTACCTTTCTATTATAATCCGAGGGGCAACTTCATTTTTTTAAGTCTCCCCATGCTTTTCATCATTTTCTTCATTTGAACAAACTGCTTCAAAAGTTGATTTACTTCAAATGTGGACCGACCCGATCCCCTGGCAACTCGTTTTCGTCTGGAGCCGTTCAGAATGCCGGGATTTCGTCTTTCTTCAGGTGTCATCGAATTTATGATTGCCTCCACCCACTTCAATTGTTGGTCGCTCACATCCATTTTGAGTTTGCCGGCGCCCGGGATCATAGACAACAACTGAGATACAGATCCCATCTTTTTTAATTGTTTCAGCTGAACCTGAAAGTCTTCCAGCGTAAATGAGTTCTCAATGAGACGTTTTTGTAATTTTTCCGCCTCCTTGAGATCAACCGTTTCCTGGGCCTTCTCAACCAGACTGACGATATCGCCCAGTCCGAGGATTCTTTGCGCCAGACGATCCGGGTGAAGGACCTCCAGATCATCGATTTTTTCACCTGTGCCAATAAATTTAATGGGTTTTCCGGTTATATGCCGAACGGACAGTGCAGCGCCACCCCGTGAATCCCCATCCATTTTGGTTAGCACGATTCCGCTTACCTCAATGGCTTTTGAGAAGGCCTTTGAAGAGTTCACGGCGTCCTGCCCCGTCATCCCGTCTGCAACATATAGAACCTCGTGCGGTGAGGTGACTGATACGATATTCTGCAACTGGGTCATAAGTTCCTGGTCAACGTGCAGCCTGCCGGCAGTATCGATGATCACCGTATCGGCTTTGGATGCCTTAGCCGATGCCAGACCTGATTTGACAATGGAGACGGGATCAAGCCCAGATTCCGTGTAAACCGGAACAGAAATTTGATCTCCCAGAATTTTCAGCTGTTTTATGGCAGCCGGTCTTTGAAGGTCAGCTGCGATCAGCCAGGGGTTTTTCCGACGCTTTGTCTTTAAAAAATGGGCAAGTTTGGCGCAGGTAGTGGTTTTTCCAGAACCCTGCAAACCAGCCAGCACGATCACTGTAATACCGGAATTGCTGAATTGAAGTTCTTCTGCAGTTTTCCCCAGGAAATCAGCCATTTCATCCTGGAGTATCTTGATAAACTGTTGACCGGGAGTAACCGAAGTGAGGACTTTTCCACCTTTGGCCTTTTCACTGACGCGATTTACAAAATCCCTGGCGACTTTAAAATTGACATCGGCTTCAAGAAGGCTTCTGCGGATATCTCTGATGGCATCCCGGATATTCGATTCCGAGATTTTACCATGCCCGCGGATAGTCTTGAAAATCCCGCTAAATCTATCCTGTAACTGCTCAAACATTCAATTCAACTTTCAAAAAACGATTTCTGAAATAGCCGGTAAATTTAGGGAATCCCTGAGTATCCTGCAATATTGAAACTTTATTAATTTTGCTTCCGGGGAAATAGAAATATACAAGCTCAATAATCTCCCTTTGCACGTCGTAACACTACATCTTCCATAACTAAGTTTGAGGATTCGAGAACTGCGTTAACGACAGAGTCCGCCACTCGCTCGCAGGACATCATATCTGACTGATCAAACCCCACATTAAGCTTATCCCAGAAATCAGATCTGAATGCACCGGGATAAACGGAGATCACCTTAATATTAAATTTCCGTATCTCATCACGTAAGCTGTCAGCTAATCCTTTCAGCCCGTGTTTACTGGCAACATAAGCAGCTGATTCCGGGTACGATTGTATTCCGGCTGTAGAATTTATGAAAACGATACAGCCGCGTTTTCTAATTTGCATATCATCCAGAAAACTTCTGGTAACCAGATAAGGACCCCTTAAGTTGACAGCCAGCTGCAGATCCCAGTCTGCTGTGCCGGAACGATTGAATCGCTCAAATTTACCGACACCGGCATTGTTTACAACAGTATTTACAAAACCAATTTTATCTGTCTCTGCTTTCAGAGCCAGAATGGAATCCTCATGGCGGATATCAGTGGGGACCGAGAGACATTTGCCTCCCGCAGAAGTGATCAATCGGGCGGTCTCAGCGAGTCCGGTTTCGGAACGGGCAGCCAGTATCACGAACTGTCCTGCCCGGGCTAATTTTAATGATATGGCCCGACCCAAACCTGAAGATGCTCCCGTTACGAGTGCGATTTTCAGGTCTTGATGCATGTCTCTGCCAGCGCCGTCCATCAGTTTTGCCCGGCAATTAAATTCAAAGCACTGCCGGCTTTAAACCAGTCAATCTGTTTATCATTGAATGAATGGGATACTTTGAATTTATCCGTGGATCCATCCTGGTGATGAAGCACCACTGTCAAAGGTAAGCCGGGAGCAAAGCGTTCAAGGCCAGCGATATCGATTTTATCGTCTTCCCTTACCTTATCATAGTCGGCTTTATTGAGAAATGTTAGCGCGAGGATTCCCTGTTTTTTCAGATTCGTCTCGTGGATTCGGGCAAATGACTTCACCAGGACAGCGCGGACGCCGACAAAGCGCGGCTACATGGCCGCATGTTCTCTGGAAGAACCTTCACCATAATTTTCATCGCCTACAATGATTTGCCGGATATTATTATCCCGATAATATTTCGCAACCTGCGGTGTGGAATCATATTCGCCCGTGAGCTGGTTTTTAACGCTGTTGGTTTTGCCGGTAAAAGCATTCACGGCGCCCATCAACAAATTGTCAGAGATATTTTCAAGATGCCCTCTGAATCTTAGCCATGGCCCGGCCATGGAGATATGATCAGTTGTGCATTTCCCGCCGGTTTTAATCAATAGGGTCAACCCTTTCAGATCCTTGCCATCCCAGGGTTTGAATGGTTTGAGTAATTGTAAACGATCCGAGGCCGGGTCCACAGTAATTTCAATACCCTCTCCCCGTTCCGGGGGCGCCTGATATCCGGGATCATCAACTGCAAATCCATTTGCCGGCAGTTCCTCACCCCTGGGCGGGTCCAGCCGCACGGTCTCACTCTTACGGTTTTTAAGCGTGTCGGTAAGCGGATTAAAAGTCATAGAGCCGGAGATGGCCATGGCTGTCACTATTTCAGGGGAAGCGACGAAAGCGTAGGTATTGGGATTTCCGTCTGCGCGTTTTGCAAAATTTCGATTGAAGGAGGTAATGATGGAATTTTTTTTCTGTTTTTCAGCACCTGCCCGGGCCCATTGGCCGATGCAGGGACCGCAGGCGTTGGCCAGGACTTTTCCGCCAATTGCCTTAAAAGCTTTTAATTGCCCGTCCCGTGCTATTGTGTAGCGGACTTGTTCCGATCCGGGAGTAATGGTGAAATCTGCTTTCAGCTCCAAATTTTTATCCAGCACCTGACGTGCCAGTGAAGCTGCCCTGTCCAGGTCCTCATAGGATGAATTTGTACATGAACCGATTAGTCCGACTTCCATTTTTTCCGGGAAATCGTTTTCCCTGACGGCTCTTGCAAATTGGGAGATGGGCCAGGCTCTGTCCGGTGAAAAAGGTCCGTTGAGATGCGGTTCAAGCGCAGAAAGATCGATTTCGATGACCTGGTCGAAATAGCTTTCAGGTTTCGCATTGCATTCCGGGTCCGGCTGCAAGTATTCGGCTATCTTTTCGGCTGCTTCAGCAACCTTAGTTCTTCCGGTAGCCCGCAAATAAGCCGACATCTTCTCATCAAAGGGGAAGATAGAGGTGGTTGCACCGATTTCTGCCCCCATGTTGCAAATGGTTGCTTTGCCCGTACATGAAATTGAATGAGTTCCCTCGCCGAAATATTCTACAATGCAGCCGGTTCCACCTTTAACCGTAAGGATACCTGCCAGGTGCAGGATAACATCCTTCGGGGCTGTCCAACCGCTAAGAGAGCCGGTTAATTTAACACCGATAATACGGGGGAATTTCAACTCCCAGGGCATTCCTGCAATCACATCCACGGCATCGGCTCCGCCGACACCGATTGCAACCATTCCGAGCCCTCCGGCATTAACCGTATGAGAATCAGTACCGATCATCATACCACCCGGGAAGGCATAATTTTCAAGGATCACCTGATGAATGATACCCGCTCCGGGTTTCCAGAAGCCGATACCATATTTTTGAGAAACTGAGGATAGAAAATCATACACTTCTTTATTGACATCTAAAGCTGTAGAGAGGTCTTCTTTAGCACCGACTTTGGCCTGTATGAGGTGATCACAATGCACAGTTGTGGGTACAGCCGTGCGGTCTTTTCCCGCCATCAGAAATTGCAACAATGCCATTTGGGCCGTGGCATCCTGCATCGCAACACGATCAGGATTAAAATCGACATAATCTTCATCCCTTTTATAGTCCTGTCCCGAAGTTGTGTCGAGATGGGCGAACAGGACTTTTTCAGTCAAGGTAAGGGGACGGCCCAGAAATTTCCTTGCACGCCCGATCCGATCTGGCAATTTGTCGTAAAATGTTCTGATCATATCAAAATCAAATGTCATTGTTTGTCCTTTCAATTCAGTCCTATTTTGAATAGGATTTAGTAACCGTTTTTCAGGTTAATGCTATTTTTTGTAAAACTCTGCCAACGATTTACATTAATCCGTTAACCGTTCGGATATATATTTTGTAAAACTTCTATAAAATTAAACTGTTAAAATTTAAAGACAATTGATAATGGATAACAATCACAGGTTTTTGAATTAATCATAAACTGCAAGAAAATATTTATCTCCAGTGGCAGAAGGCGGTAAATTCAAATCGATGCATTCCAATGGAAATATAATTTACACCGTGTTTTTTCTGATGCTAACGGGCCTCTCCGGTATTAGTCTTGCCGCCGGAGGGGATTCTGTCCCCGGGCGTACAGGAGAAGCCGGATACCTTATCCTCACTTCAGATGACCTGTTACCGGCTGCCGAGATCATCAGCACGCTTCACTCTCAGGAAGTACGCGTGGAAGATCGCCTGAATACCGAAATCGTAAGTGTTGACACTCTAATAACCGGTGCGTACGCAGGATATCCCACCGAGATGGCAATCCGTCTTTACTTGCTGGACCGGATTGCAGATACTCCGGACCTCAGATTTCTGCTACTGCTTGGCGATGAGAATTATCTGCCGCCAATCTATACGCTGGGAGGGGATTCTCCATCAGATGATTTTTATACTTCCGCTGTTGAATATACGGCAATACCCCAGCTGGCAACGGGTAGAATACCGGTCCATAATCTCGATGATGCCCTTCAATTTACGGATAAATTACGTGACTATACCTTGACACCTCTACCTGGTAACTGGCGGGATAAGATCATGCTGCTTGCGGACGACACTAATAAAAGCAGCAATAACATACTGGTGGAAATGACCCATGTAGCGTATTCAAATGCGCTTTATTTGACACTGAGGGACCAGTTCGATGTGCAGACCATATACGGAACCGAATATACACCACAACCTGGTCCGGGTTGGCTGCTCCAACCGGATATGACGGCAGATGCTCTTGCAAATATAAACTCCGGTATTGCAATGCTAAACTACATCGGACATGGAAGTCCGACAACTCTGGCGGATGAGAAAATAATTGACATGGATCGGGATCTTCAGCAGATACATGATCCGGTTAATGCCATCTGGGTAGTGGGGACCTGTAAATTTGGCTGGTACGACGGTAAAGATGCTATGTCGGAGGCATTGCTTTTAAAACCGGACGGCGCTATCGCGCTTGTGGCTGCATCACGGGATATTCAACCCTCAAGCAATTACAGTTACCTTGATAATTTTTTCGAAACCATACAGGAGTTTGTAAATAACGAAAATGACTACCGAATTGGTGAATTGGTAAGTTTTATCAAAAATGACGGACCTTATGAGCATCTGTTCCATCTGCTGGGGGACCCGGCCATGCGGCTGCCTTTTCCCAGAATGGCCAATATAATCGATGTTCCGGCATCGTCAGATACTCTGCGGATACTGGAACCCATGGAGATCCGGCTGACACAGACCTATTCTCAATTTAATAACTACCTCATTATTAAGGGACCGGAAAAAGATATCATGCGGGGTTTTCCTGAAAACAACCCCACCGATTTCTTATTCTATAAACTTCCGGGAGATGTTATTTATCAGGGTTTCATGGCTGATCAGGCCCAGATCATAATACCCATCGATATTCAGTTTTGTGACAGCTGTGTCGGGAGCATTTCAGTCTATTCGGACAGGGTGGAGGATGGTTTGGAAACAGAGCTCATTGCGGCAGTGGATAACCGGGCTTCCATTCCCATTGCGGAGTCATCTGCGGAGATAGTCGATGATATCGGTCCGGTGATTACAATGAGCAGTACCGGGTCGGTTGTTAAATCAGGAGGTGTGCTTTTTCCCCCTTATGAGCTTGATATTGAATTTACCGATGAAAGCGGCATAAACCTCATGGATGCAATGGGTCATGGACTGCGGTACTGGCTTGACGACGAATCGGGATCAGCAAGTTTAATCCCCTTTTTTGAATATTATTCAGCTACGGATGGTCACACGGGCTTAAGTCTTGCCACGGTCGAGCCGGGATATCATGGGCTGACTATTGAAGCATGGGATAATATCAACAACAAAACACAATCGACATTTAACTTATATTTTACAGGAGTTGGTCAATTTACGACGGAGAAGATTTTCAATTATCCGAATCCGTTCGAAGATGATACCTATTTCACCTTCTCGCTTTCTGATCCGGCAACCGTATCCATTTCCGTTTATAGTCTGGCAGGAAAGAAAATAGTGACCCTTTCGGCCGGTCTGCTGGAAGGCGGCTATCATACAATTTACTGGGATGGCAGAGACCAGTCATCTTCTGCAATTGCCAACGGCGCCTATTTATATAAATTAAAAGCCATTTCCCAGAGTGGTGAGACCTTCGAATCAATCAAGAAACTGGCAAGAATTAAGTGATGCCTTCCTGTTCTAATGAAGTAGAAGAATGCACCTGATCCTGGCCTCAAAAAGCCCCAGAAGAAAGCAGTTATTGGAACAAATCGGATTGACCTTTGATGTGGTTCGGCCTGAGCTGGATGAAGCTTTGTATTTTCCGGGTGACGACCCGGTGGAATATTGCATGGAGCTGGCCAGACTCAAGGCACTCTCGGTGGCAAATAATTCACAGGGAGCTCTAATAATCGGCGCAGATACTATTGTTTTATCGGATAAGCGGCTCATGGAAAAACCGGCCGATATGGCAGAGGCAAGCGCAATGCTTGAGTATCTTAGTGGCCGGACACACCAGGTTCACACGGGAGTCTCCCTTCAGTCACCGGATTTGAATGTGGATTGTACGTTTTCCGAAAAAACAGATGTGACTTTCCGGAAAATAGAAAAAAATGAGATTCGACATTACATTGAAAACTTTGCTCCTTTCGATAAAGCAGGAAGCTATGGTATCCAGGATTTCAGCGCCGTATTCGTGAGTAGCATTCGTGGCTGTTATAATAATGTAGTGGGGTTCCCGATTTATAAGTTTTATCAGACAGTCAAAGATTTAGCACTTGAACTGGAATTTCATTCTAAATTTCCCGGTAGTTTACCATAAAAAAATGCATCATTGAACAGGCAGGAAAATTTATGTCAGAACAATTTTTTAAAGAATTAAGACAACTCAGGGAATCCCAAAAAATAGAACTTTCGGAGATTTCCGAACGTACGAACATCAATCCGAAGTATTTCGAAAGTATCGAAAAAGGGGAATTCTCGGTTCTGCCCAATGTGTACATGCGATTATTTCTTAGGTCCTATGCGATTGAGATAGGTGCTGATCCGGTTAAAGTGCTTGAAGATTACGAATTATATACTACCGGAAAGGTAGCAGAAAAGATGGAGCTGAAACTTCAACCCACAGAATCTGTCGAGCCTGCAGAGCCCAAATCACCTGTGGGAGCAACCCCTCCGTTTCAGTTTCGCAAGAAGCTCGTTTATGGTATAATAGCAGTCCTTGCTTTATTCGTCATGATCAGGTTTGTTATATCTTTGCTTGAAGAACAAAAGTCTGTGATCCGTCCAGTTCCTGCGCCGACACAACCGGCAGCAGAATCCTGGGAAGATGAAAATGTTACGGTTAAGGAGGAGGCCGGTACTTTCAGTGTATTACCGCCCGCGGCCAAAAGAACGGAATCAATTGTTTACAATCCTGCAAACGCTATCAATACGATTGCCAGGAAGTTGCCTATAGTGCCGCCTTATCATTTTGTGCTGACCGCCTTAACAGAAACTAAAGTGCATGTCTCAACTCCTCGGAAATCACTCTTTAATGTGATCATGTCGGCAGATGAAGTCAAACAGTTTGACTTTTCCGATACCCTGCGATTTGATCTGTGGAGTGCCCAGCATGTTGAAGTAACCGTTAACGGCGTGAATCTGTCAGATGATCAGTTTATTGGTCATGACGATGTCGCCATACGGGCTTCCATAGTGACGGACGGCTCACTTTCAGTAGAATCCTTCAGACACTAATCCGGCGATTCCCTATTTAAATAACTGATCCTGATTATCTCCAAATAATGGGGATAATCAAATTTCTGAACATTTTTCTTGCCTCATTGTGGGTAGTTTTAATAAGATTATGGTGAGAAGTGGGTAAATATCCCTAAAATTCGGAGACTTCATAGCTATATATGGATCAGTTTCTACAAATATCATTCACGGGGGAGTATCATTATTCCATTGATTCCAAGGGAAGACTGAACATTCCATCCAAGTTTAGAAAAGCATTGAATCCCATTAACAATTGCATGTTCGTTGTGACCAGGGGATTTGATCGCTGTATCGTCCTTTATCCTTTGGATGAATGGAAACAAGTAGAAAGCCAACTGAGAAATCTAAGTTCAATCCGTAAAGGGAACAGGGAATTTACCCGAAAAATTGTCCGACATGCCGTAACTGTAAAATATGATTCCCAGGGGCGTATTCAAATACCGGAGAGCTTGCTGTCGTATGCCAATATCAAAAAAAACGCTAATATTATTGGCATGATTAAAAAAATTGAGATCTGGGACCCGAAGGAGCTGGAAAAGCATGAACTGGAAGTGGAAGAGACGGATCCAATCGATTTTGAGGAATTAGCAAACAACATCAATTTCTGATGCCGGTGAACCCGCCGCATATTCCTGTGCTGGTTAAAGAGGTTGTATCATTTCTGCTTACGGATCGTTCGGGCATTTATTTAGACGGCACGGTAGGGTACGGGGGACATGCTTCAGAGTTACTTTCCGGGTTAGACCCCGATGGCTTCCTCATCGGTCTTGACAGAGATGCATCTGCCCTGGAATTCACCCGGAATTATCTGTCGGAGAAAAATTTAGGGGGGCGCTTTTCCCTGTATCAGTTGAATTATAAAGATTTCCCAAAAGTACTGCAAAAAGGCAAAGAGCGCCAGTTGAACGGGATCCTGCTGGATCTGGGGATATCATCTATTGATATAGATGACCCTGCCAGGGGGTTTTCATTTCAAAAAGAAGGTCCGTTGGATATGCGCTTCGACAGGTCGGCCGGCATTACAGCAGCAGAATACTTACGGCAGGTAACTGCGGCTGAATTAGCTCAGGTGATCAGAGATTATGGAGAGGAACGCTTTCACAAGAAAATTGCTTCAGCCATCGTCGAAAAGGCTGGTAAAGGGGATATGATTACAACCTTTGATTTAAAAAATGCGATTATCTCGGTAGTATTTGGCAAAAACCGGTTGAAATCAGTTGCACGAGTTTTCCAGGCAATCCGGATCGGGCTCAACGATGAATTGGACGCTTTAAAGGCGGTATTAGAATCGGCCCTGTTTCATCTCGTTACCGGCGGACGGATTGCAGTCATCACTTTCCATTCATTGGAGGACAGAATAGTTAAGCAGTTTTTTAAAACCAAATCATTGACTTGTGTTTGCCCTCCGGAGCTGCCCATGTGTGTGTGCAATACAACTCCCGAGCTAAAAATCATTACACGCAGGCCCATACTGCCAACTCCCCGCGAGGTCGAGTCAAATAGCCGGTCAAAAAGCGCAAAACTAAGAGTTGCGGAAAAAATTTAATATGGTGAAAAAAAGAAAAAAAGCGCCCGACCATCAACTCAGTCGCTTTATAATTGTGATCCTCGGACTCACACTGTATTTTTTGGCTGTTGTCTGGGTGAAAAACGAATGCCTGATCACAGGTAAATATCTCGACAGAATCAGTAAAGAAAAAACGAGCCTTGAAAATGACCGTAAGTTGCTCACCAGCAACCTGGTCAGTCTGACGAGCAATACGAGGATCAGCCGGCTGGCCGCTGAAAAATTTGGCATGGTGCAGCCTCGCCCCGAACCGGTCATAGTTATAAAGGACAATACACGGTGAGAGGAAGCTTCGAAAAATACCGTGCCCGAATCGATGTTATCAGCGGCCTGATATTGTTGATTTTTCTGGTCTTGATAGTTCATCTTTTCGATATTCAGATTCTGCAGCATTCTCACCTGAAAAAGATAGCTGAAAACAGAAGCAGTTTTAATACTATCGTGAAGGGAGGCCGGGGCATTATTCTCGATCGTAAATTCAACCTCCTGACCCAAAACATTTCCCGCTATACTTTCTGGGTGAATACTCAAAATCCTCTGGAAAACGAGGACAAAATCATATCTCTGTTTGCAAGTGTATTTGATAAGGATGAATCCTACTACCGGAATTTACTGGTGCCGGGTAAGAAATATATCCCGCTGGCCAGGGATATCCTCGAACCGGATTGCATGAAGATACTGGAGGCTATGCCGATCAAGGGACTGAATCAGAACAACTCTGTCGAGAGATATTACCCCTACCCTGAGATTGCCTCACAGGTAATCGGATTTACACAAACCAGTGGCAAGGGTGTCATCGGCATGGAATGCGAACTGGAGTCTTTACTTGCGGGAAGCATGGTGGAAAAGATCTATCGGCGGAATGGTGCTGGAGCTTTAACTCCCTCGTTATACGATGAACTTCCTCCCTTACAAAATGGTGCGAATCTGCAATTAACGATCGATATTGAACTGCAAGCTATATTATACGATGAACTTTCCCGAGCGCAGGTAAAAACTGAAGCTGTTTCGGCAAATGGCGTGATCGTAGATCCTTTCACAGGTGAGATCCTGGCAATGGCAACTGTTCCGGGTTTTAATTTGAACCGATTTCAGAATTATCCTCTCAGGAATCAGGTCAATGATGTGATCAGTATCTGTTATGAGCCGGGGTCAACTTTCAAAATTGTGGCTTTGGCAGCAGCTCTCGATTCGGGTAATATCACTCCATGGAAAATGTATTATTGTGAAAACGGGACCTATAACTTGCCCAACAGGGTTCTGCATGATCATAAGCAGCATGGATATTTAACGGTTGCTGAAATCCTCACCAATTCCAGTAATATCGGAATGAGTAAAATAGCAAATGATATCGGTTCGGCCCTGATTTATAAATATGCCCGAAATTTCGGCTTTGGAGTCCCTACGGGAATATCATTACCTTACGAGTCCCCCGGTTGCTTGAAACCCTATTCGGAATGGACTGATTACTCCGCTGCCTCTGTGGCCATGGGGCAGGAGATGTCTGCAACCACATTACAGCTGGCTATGGCTTATTGTGTCATAGCAAATGGCGGATATCTTTTAAAACCACATGTGATCAAGAACCGGTTTTATTCAGATGGATCTACTGAAGAGATCCTGCCTGCTGTAATCCGGCAGGTAATAAGCAGGGAGACATCAGAGGAGCTCATGACCATGCTGGTGGATGTAGTGAACTCCGGGACAGGTACTAATGCTCAAATACCCGGATATCTGGTAGCGGGAAAGACGGGTACAGCTCAAAAATTCGTCGATGGAAAATATTCTAACCGGGATTACATTTCTTCCTTTGCCGCTGTTTTTCCGGCAAATGAGCCCAAATATGTCTGTGTCGTCACTGTAGATTCACCCAAATACGGATTCCACTGGGGAAATGCCACTGCTGCTCCGGTAGTACGCAAAGTTTTTGAAAGAATTATTAATATGGGGACCGACAAACTGGACCCCTTTTCCCCCGAGCGGGACCTCGCCGGGTTGGATGATAATATCTTAACTGCTGATTACTCATTTGCAGATGAGAGGTGAAATGAAACTAACGGATCTCATCGACAATATTCAGTTCAAGGGAAATCCTGACAACCGGCAGATCCTGAATATTACTTATGACTCGAGAAAAGTGAGAGCAGGTACTCTCTTTGTCGCCATCAAAGGGATCAACAGTGATGGCCACGATTATATTCTTGAGGCCGTCAGAAACGGTGCCGTTGCAATTCTATCAAACGGCCGTTCCCTGCACGGTCTGGAAGTTCCCGTAATCCAGGTCCGAAACCCCCGTGAAAGCATGTCCCAAATTGCTGCTAATTTCTATCATCATCCTTCACGGTCGATGACCATTGTGGGTGTTACCGGGACAAATGGGAAAACAACTGTCACGCAGTTGATGAAAGCAATCCTGACCGAGCATGGTATCCCCTGTGGTACATTGGGAACACTCGGATTCACTACTCCAACGGGGATGCACAGCACGGGCTTTACAACCCCGGAGTCAGTTGAAATTCAGCAAATTCTGAATACTCTTAAAACCGGTGGCATTGAACACCTGATCATGGAAATTTCATCTCATGCACTGGCTCTGCATCGGGTGGATGATGTGGATGTTGATGTAGCCGTATTCACAAATCTGACTCCGGAACACCTGGATTTCCACAACGATATGGAACAGTATTTTCAGGCTAAACGCAAACTATTCCAAA
Source organism: Fidelibacterota bacterium (assembly GCA_024277615.1). GTDB lineage: Bacteria > Fidelibacterota > Marinisomatia > SCGC-AAA003-L08 > JACNLC01 > JAADGM01. The sequence goes on from JAJRUW010000065.1 coordinate 15,681, forward strand.
GGCTCGCCGCGGGAAAGACAGCCATATTAAATCTGGATGACCCGGTCTCTGAAAAGATTCGTCTCTCAACGCGGGCGAAGGTTCTCACTTACGGATATGGGGCGGAAGCAGACCTGCACCCGGTGGATTGGCGGGCAACATTAGACGGGATTCGGGCTGACCTGGATTTCCTCGGATTGAAAATCGAGATTGACTCACGCCTCATCGGGGACTTCAATCTGCAGAACATTATGGCTGCTGTCGCTGCTGCAGCTGCTTTAGATATTCCTGTCGGTATAATAGAAAACGCCATTCGGAAAGTCAATACCATACCGGGCAGGCTGGAAACGGTAAACCTGCAGGTTCCGGGAAAGGTCATCGTCGATTATGCTCATACGCCCGATGCCTACGAAAAAGTGATATCCCTGGTGCGTAACTTATCTTCAAAGGATAAAAAGATCATCACACTGTTTGGATGCGGTGGTGATCGGGATCAATCCAAAAGACCTATAATGGCCGGGATAGCTGAACGGCTGTCTGATTTTGTATATGTTACCTCGGACAACCCCCGCACTGAAGAACTCGATAAGATTTTTAAGCAAATTATAAGTGGGTTCAAAGGTCATGATTACCGGTTGGTCAGGGACAGAGCTGAGGCCATCAATACTGCAATGAGGAAAATGGACGAAAATACGATTCTCCTGATTCTTGGTAAAGGCCGTGATGATTATGAACTGGTCGGGCATGAAAAGCGTCCGCATAGTGATATCAAAACTGCAGAGAGATTTACAGGATGAGAGTGAATCTGGGGAACCCAAAACTTTTTGCCGAAATGCTGAGGCATCTTTTCCCTGCCTGGAAGCCAAAACCTCTCAAGGGATTTTGCATTGATTCACGCAAAGTCCGCAGGGGTGACGTGTTTCTGCCCCTGAAGGGTTTCAATTGTGACGGTCATGACTTTATCCATGAAGCCATATCGAAAGGGGCTGCCGTAATTTTTTCTGAACGTAATAATTCAGAGCAACCTTCCGTTATCCCGGTTCCTTCAACAAAGGAATTGCTGTATAAACTTGCCGGCAGCTGGAGAAATAAATTTGACTTACCGGTGATTGGTATAACCGGTTCAAACGGAAAGACAAGTACAAAAGAGCTTTTGTTTCACGTACTGACCCCATCCTATAATATCCTGAAAACCGAGGCCAATTTCAACAGTACAATAGGTCTGCCCGTCTCTGTTTTCAGGTTGAATGAAAAGCATGATCTGGCGGTCTTTGAAATGGGGACAAATTCTCCCGGGGAAATGGAAATTCTGTCTTCTATTGTCAGACCGAACAGCGGTTTGATAACCAATGTCCAACCGGTCCATCTGGAGAAATTTAAAACCGTTAAAAATGTAGCCAGAGAGAAATCCGTGCTGTTCTCTTCACTCCCGCAGGATGGCAGATGTTTCGTTAATCTGGATGATAAATTTATCCCGAAGTTTGAGACATCAGCGGAACCTGTCACCTACAGTTTTAAAAGTTCGGCAGATTTTACGGGCAGCTTTTCGATGACTGCATCCGGAGACATATTGACCGTGAATGAATTTACCATTCGTCTCCCGCGACGAGGCCGGACGCTGGCACAAAATGCTCTTTCTGTTTTTGCGTTGTCCGCTTCATTCGAGGTTTCAAATCTTGAGATCATTCAGCGTATTGAGACCTTTGAACCCCCGGCAGGTCGTGGTGAAGTGTTGAGTATAGGTCCTTATACAGTTATTAATGATACATATAATGCTAATCTGTACTCGACTAAAGAGGGGTTGAAAACCTTCTGTACAATCAACCAGGGAGCCCGGCATGTTGCCATTCTGGGGGATATGCTGGAATTAGGTGATTCTGCAGAATCGCATCATCGTCAGCTGGGTCATTTCATCAATTCCCTCGATATATCCTGTGTTTTCTGCCTGGGGGAATTCACCATTTTTACCGCCGGAGAGATCGACGCCGGGAAAAAAGAAGTACATCATTTCACATCAAAAAAAGCACTGGTTTCATCCCTTCGAAAATATATCACCAGGGAGGATGTTTATTATATAAAGGGTTCCCGCAGTATGGAAATGGAAAAGCTCATAACTGAAGTATTTATGCACTGATGCTTTACGATCTCCTATACCCCCTCCGTGATTTATTTTTTGGATTTAATGTATTCAAATATATTACTTTCAGGGCAGTCGGTGCTGCCATTACAGCACTTTTCATTCTATTTCTTTTAGGCCCCAAAACCATCGCCCTCCTGACAAAAATGCAAATCGGAGAGATCATCCGGTCTGCAGGTCCTAAATCCCATCACGAAAAGCAGGGTACTCCGACAATGGGAGGACTTCTGGTGCTTTTTTCAATTATCATCCCGACGCTATTATGGGCCCGGCTGGATAATCTGGATGTATGGTTGTTACTGCTGGCGACAGCCTGGATGGGAGCAATCGGCTTCCTGGATGACTACCTGAAAGTCATAAAGAAATTTCCGAAGGGTCTGATCGCCAAATACAAACTGATGGGGCAGGTTTCCCTGGGCCTGATTATCGGCTGCACTTTATATTTTTATCCGGATAGTACAACCTACAGAACTGCCACCTCTCTGCCCTTTGTGGCAAACGGCTACCTGGACTTAGGCTGGGTATATATACCCTTTGTCATCTTTGTGATCACCGGAACTTCAAACGCAGTCAATTTAACCGATGGCCTAGATGGCCTAGCCACCGGACTTACTGCCATTGCGGTACTTTCGTTCGGGGCCATCAGCTATGCTACCGGTCGGTTCGACTTCAGTGATTACCTGAATATAATTTATTTGCCCAGAACCGGAGAACTCTTCATCTTCTCACTGGCAATGGCCGGCGCCTGTATCGGATTTCTCTGGTATAATGCCTATCCGGCCAAGATTTTCATGGGGGATACGGGCTCACTTGCCATGGGGGCAGCCCTGGGGACCATAGCGATTTTGTTAAAAAAAGAGATTCTTCTGGTAGTTATTGGGGGAATATTCGTCGTGGAATCGCTCTCGGTAATGATACAGGTTGTTTATTTTAAATATTCGAAGAAAAAATATGGCGAAGCCCGCAGGGTTTTCCTCATGGCACCCCTGCACCATCACTTTGAATTGAAGGGCTGGCATGAAAGCCATGTAGTGATAAGATTCTGGATAGTGGGCATCTTACTGGCCCTGCTTTCACTGACAACCTTTAAGGTCCAATAATGACTGCTGCAAAGACACAGAATATCGATCTGAAAAATGTAAAGATAAGCGTGCTGGGAGCGGGATTAAGCGGGATTGCAGCTGCAAAACTGGCCACCCATATCGGAGCCGCGGTTTTCATCAGCGATAATAGAGACAGCGCTTCTTTAAGACGGGAATTGTCGCCATTTCGCTTCGAAACCGGTGGTCACACACAAGCCTGTCTCGACGCCGATCTCCTCATTTTAAGTCCCGGCATCAACCCGGACAGCGAGATAATTCAGGAATTCAAATCTGCCGCTATTCAAATGGTCAGTGAGATCGAATTTGCCAGTTGGTTTACCGACTCACCCATCCTGGCGATTACGGGTTCCAACGGGAAAACCACAACTACAGCATTGCTCTCCGACATTCTGAGGGCCGGGGGGGTGAACACCTTTCTTGGTGGAAATATCGGTGTCCCCTTCTCACAAAACGTCCTTGACGAATTACTGATGAAAAAGAAAAAAACGGTTCATGTGGTGGAGCTCAGCAGCTTTCAATTGGAGCTGGTCGATAATTTCCGGCCTGAAATTGCCTGCATCCTTAACATTTCTCCGGACCATCTGGACCGCTATGAGAGCATGCAGCGGTATATTGCTGCAAAGCTCAGAATTACAGGTGTTCGCCGCCCGGCAGGCTGGGTCGTTTATAACGGTCATGACCCGTATTTGAATGAAAATATCAGACCTTCTAAAAAGCATGTTCCCTTTTCTTCGGTGTTGGCAGATGAGGGTCAGCTGTTCTGGCTGGAAGGGGACACGATCGTTGATAAAGAAACGCGCGAATTGTTTAAACTGTCGGATACCAGACTGCTTGGGAGGCATAATGCCGATAATATTCTGGCTGCCATGACCATGGCTTCGATCTTCGGAATTACCACAGAACCGATGAGAAAAGCAATTATCAATTTCAAACCTATCGAACACCGTCTTGAATATGCCGGCGAAGTCAACTCGGTCAGATATTTCAATGACTCGAAAGCAACCAATATCGAGGCAACCGCAGCCAGTATTGCCAGTTTCAAGGAAGATGTTGTGTTGATTCTCGGCGGGCAGGACAAAGGTAAAAGCGATTTCCGGGTGCTGATCGCTCCTATGCGGAACAGGGTAAAAGCGATTGTGACCTACGGCGTTACCGGACAGGAGATAGCAGATCAGCTTGGGAAGCATTTTCCGGTATTTTATATTGAAAATTTCGAAGACTGCTTTAGAAAATCGATCGAATTAGCTCCAAAGGATGGTGTGGTGCTGTTAGCGCCGGCCTGTGCCAGCTACGATCAGTTTGATAATTTTGAAAAACGCGGATTGAAGTTCAAATCACTGGTTGCTGAATTAAAGAGGAGATCTAATGTATCCCGGTAGCAGGCAATATTACGACAATCAGTTGATCATCATCATCCTGAGTCTGGCGGCTTTCGGGACGATTATCATGTACAGCGCCAGTTCGCCCCATGCCATTGAAAATTATCGCGGCAGCACATTTTTCCTGGTACGGCATCTGAAAGCCCTGATAATCGGAATAGCCGCCATGGCAGTCATGTCTTCCATTAACTATCGTCACCTGAGATATGTTGCTTTCATCCTGATTCTCTTTTCGGTGTTTGCCCTGGTCATGGGGTATGTATTCAGTCCGGGTCGCACACCGGCCAGGTGGCTGATCTATACAGAACATAGTAAGATGATCACGATTTCCGATTTTGTACGCATTGCCCTGATAATTTACACGGCCTATTTTTTGGAAAAATTCAAAGAGAATATCCGGAAATTCCGAAAAGGCATTTTGCCTCTGTTGCTGCTTCCGGGAATCATCATCCTGCTGGTTGCTTTTCAACCGGATTTGAGTACTGCAATGGTAATGACCCTTATTTTCGGTATATTGCTGTTCATTGGCGGCGTCCGTATCGTCCATTTACTCCTGATAGCGGCAGCCGCTGCCCCCATACTGTTGTATTCCATTGCACACAACCAGTATCAGCTCAAAAGGCTCATTTCGTGGATTACTCCCGGTGCTGATATTCAGGGAGCTAACTGGCAGGCCACAAACTCAACCATTGCTTTGGGGAATGGGGGACTGCTGGGTACGGGCCTGGGTGACAGTATCATGAAACATGGCTTCCTGCCTCAGGCACATACGGATTTTATTTTTTCCGTCATCGGAGAAGAACTCGGTTTTCTGTTTACAGCCCTGATTCTCATCATTTTCCTGTGGTTTTTTATTCATGGATTACAGGTGGCAAGGAATGCACCTGATGGTTTCGGGGTTTTTCTGGCCATCGGAATTGTTTTGAACGTCACGGTTTATTTTCTTATCAATGTCGCTTATGTTACCGGATATCTGCCGGTGACGGGTTTGCCTATGCCTTTCATTAGCTATGGTGGTTCCAGTACTATTTGCACATTGGGAAGCATGGGTATTCTGTTGAGTATCTCCCGCTCCGGCATTGTAGGGAAAAAAGTTCATCAAAGGAAATATTATGCCGCATAACCTGAGAATAATCATTTCCGGAGGTGGAACAGGGGGGCATCTGTTCCCCGCAGTTGCGCTTGGAGAATTACTCACTGACAGAGGGGCCGAGGTGCTGTATATGGGCTCCGAATACGGGATTGAAGCAGTGCAGCTCCCTAAAATGGGGATCAAACCGGTGCTGCTGAACATCCGGGGATTACAGCGGGGCTTGACTCTGAGAGCGCTGCTGACCAATCTCGGCTTTCCCTATCGTTTCGTCACAGCTTATATGCGTGCCCGGGAAGTTATCAGGGAATTCGACCCCCACGTAGTGGTTGGTACCGGTGGTTACTCTTCAGGGCTGCCGCTCCTGGCAGCCGTCAGGCTGGGGAAGAAAACGCTCATTCAGGAGCAGAATTCCTACCCGGGAATGACAGTCAGAAAATTAGCTGAAAAAGTTGACCGGATCTGTCTGGGGTTCAGCGAAGCTGCTAATTACTTAAAAAAAAAAATTGGATCTACACAGGAAACCCCGTACGAAAGGAAATTAAAGTGATAAATAAAATACAGGCAAGAGAACAAATGGGCCTGCATCCCGAATTAAAAACAGTGTTGATTACGGGGGGCAGCCAGGGCTCTGCACCCATAAATGCTCATATTCTGCAAAATCTCGATGCTTATGTGTCGCAGGATATTCAGCTGATCTGGCAATGCGGGATGCGGGATTATGACATGCTCCGTAGTGCAGTGACCGATGAAACGGTCCAATTGCATAAATTTATAACGGATATGGGTAGGGCCTATTCTGCAGCCGATGTTGTCATATCAAGAGCGGGAGCCATCGCCCTTGCTGAAATCATGATCTGTGCGAAACCGGCGATTTTAATCCCGTTTCCGTACGCTGCAGGTGATCATCAAACCGTTAATGCAAGAACCATGGTACAGCGTAAGGCTGCCAGAATGGTAAGGCAGTCCGGTCTCCAAAGCGGTGAACTTGAGCAGGTCCTGTTCAATTTACTGGCGAACTCAACTAAACTTGAGGAATTGAGCTATCACGCAGGGCAAATGGCCAGACCGGCGGCAGCAGAACAAATAGCAGCAGAGGTGGTCTCACTGGTAGCCTGATGTTCGGGAAAACCAAACATATTCATTTCGTAGGCATTGGCGGCATAGGCATGAGCGGTATGGCCGAATTACTGTATCAACTTGATTTTAAAATCTCGGGATCGGATAAAATTCTTTCCGAGCAGACCAGCCGGCTGGAATCTCTTGGGATTACAGTAAGCATTGGGCACGACCCGGAAAAACTGCCCGATTGCGATGTACTGGTCTATTCCTCCGCTGTAAAAAAGGATAATCCGGAGCTGCAGGAAGCCCGGCGGCGGAATATTCCGGTTATCCGCAGGGCTGAAATGCTGGGCGAACTGATGAAAGTGAAATCAACCAGCATAGGTATTGCGGGAACTCACGGGAAAACGAGCACCGCCTCGATGCTGGGGACTATCCTCACTGAAGCGGGGTTGCAACCCACTCTCGTAATTGGCGGAATTGTACAGGAACTTCAATCCAACACCATCTCGGGCTCCGGTAATATCATTGTGGTTGAGGCGGATGAGTTCGACCGTTCATTTCTATCTCTTCAACCGATCATGTGCGCCATAACAAATCTGGACCTGGAACATCTCGACTGCTACGAAAACATGGTTGATCTTCAGGCGGCATTTACCCAGTTTGCCAATGCGGTTCCCTTTTACGGCAGAGTAGCCCTGTCCATCGACCACCCGAATGTTCTTGCCCTGCTGCCCGGTATCAAGCGGCCGGTGATCACTTACGGATTTTCAAGTCAGGCAGATGTTCAGGCTCAGGACCTCGTATATTCAGAGAATATGACACAATTCACGCTGACCAGAAACCGCAAGAACCTGGGACAGATCACTTTGAATATCCCTGGCCTGCACAATGTAAACAATGCTCTGGCGGCCATTTGTATTGCCCTTGAGTTGGATGTCTCCGCCGCAGATATCCAATCCGGACTTAAAAAATACTCGGGTGTCAAACGGAGATTTGAAATCCGCTACGAACTGAAGAACGGAATCCTGATAGTTGATGATTATGCGCATCATCCCTCTGAGGTCAAGGCAACATTGCAAGCTGCCAGAGCGGGCTGGAAGAAACGCATCATCGCAGTATTTCAGCCGCATTTATACAGCCGTACTAGGGATTTTCATTTGGATTTTGCCAGAGAATTTCTCAATAGTGATTTACTGATCGTCACCGATATTTACCCGGCCCGGGAAGAGCCGATTCCGGGAATAGACGGCAAGTTGATTGCTGACAAAGCCCGGGAATTTGGACATAAAAATGTATATTATCTCGCCGACCAGACTGCAATCCCGGAACTGGTTGGGGATATTGCCCGGCCCAACGATATGATTATCGTTATGGGAGCGGGAAATATATGGCGTCAGATTGAATATATATATCAAAATTTAGGTTCATGAGACCGTCTGTCAAAGATGAACTTTATAAAATGACCGCCGGAAGAATACGATTTGAGGAGCCAATGAGAGAACACACGACATTCGGAATCGGCGGACCTGCTGCCGGGTTTCACTTTCCGGATTCCAGGTCCGAACTGGGCAAGTTGCTGAAATATGCAAAGGCAGAGGAACTCCCGGTATATTATGTGGGTTCCGGGTCGAATTTACTCGTCAGCGATGAGGGGTTTGACGGAATTGTTATTTCGATTGCCAAAACCTTTACGGATTTAGATATCCGTGCGGATGGCAGTGTTTTTTGTGAAGCGGGTGTCATGACGGGGAAATTCGTAAGAGATATCAGCAGAGCGGGATTTACAGGGGTGGAGACGCTGAGCGGAGTTCCCGGCACGGTTGGCGGTGCTCTGGTGATGAATGCAGGGGCATTCGGTCATGAAATTTCAGAACATCTCAGACAGGTTACAGTCTTGCGTCTCAACGGGGAAGAGCGGGTCTATAAAAAAGCTGAGCTGAATTTTGCATACCGAGAATCATCGTTTCAGGAAGGGGAGTTCATAATTTCGGCAGAATTTAAATTCCCTGCAGGAGATATAACGGAAATCCGTAATCGGCAGGAAATGGCTTCACTCAAAAGACGGAAGCATCAGCCTTTAAAATACCGCTCGGCAGGCAGCATTTTTAAAAATCCGCCGTCCTTTGCAGCGGGGTATCTGATAGAGCAAACCGGTTTGAAAGGGGCGCGGTCGGGTGATGCTATGATCTCCGGGCGGCATGCTAATTTTATTGTTAATCTGGGTAAGGCCACTGCAGAAAATGTGATGGAGTTGATCAAAAGGGCCCGGAAAAGAGTTAGTGAACAGTTTGACATCAGACTTGAACTTGAGATTGAACTGCTGGGATTCTCCCGCAAGATGTTGACAAAATATGCACTGAGTACAGTATGAAAAAAACTGTAAATATCATCTTCAATATGTTCTTCATCACTCTCGGCCTGGGTATCGTTGGCGGGGCGGTGTGGTATGCGGCGTTCAGCAAACAGTTGACCGTGCAAAAAATCGTCATCACGGGAAACTACTTTTTGGAATCCGATACTTTGGAGGATGTCGTTTCCGGATACAAAGGCGAATTGCTCAGCAGCCTGGATGTGGGAGAACTTCAGCGCTCACTGAAGCAGATTGATTACATCCGTGAGGTGGTTGTGAGCAGGCGCTTTCCTTCAACAATAATTGTGGATATCCTAGAAAACACTCCTTTGGCCGTCATCAGTTGTTCAGACGGTAAAGTTACTATTGACAGCGCAGGCGAGATACTGCCCTTGACTGCAGGTGTAAACGCATATTTTGAACTTCCGGTGGTGACCGGAATAACTGATCAATATGCAGTTGGCGAATTAATGTCCGACAGTACAAAAGGAACCTTGAATGAGGTTCTCCGGATTGTGAATTGTCTGTACACTGATTGTGATTCACTTTTAACCTGGGTTTCGGCGATCAACATAAGCAGAGAATATGTTCAGTTTAAGAATAATACACGCAGACCAACTGCAATCACCTTTAACAGGGATGATTTTTTCGACAATACGGCGGTTCTCAACGCCTTTACAAATACGCTTTCGCCAAAGTTCAAACTTGAAGATTTTGAATACATCAATCTCACCATCCCAAACCAAATAATCGTAAAAGAAAAACGGACATAATGAAATGAAAGATGACACTAAAACGATCATAAACGGGATTGATATCGGCACAAATAAAATTATTGTGATCATCGCTGAATATTCAGAAAATAATCCGTTGGAGATTTTAGGAGTCGGAGCAGCAAGCTCGCATGGCATGAAAAAGGGTGTTGTAGTAAATATTAACGATACAGTAACCGGAATCAGAAAAGCAGTGGACATGGCCGAAAACCAGGCGGGCATCAAGATCGAGGCTGCATATGTGGGAATTACCGGAGATCATATCAGGGGCATTAACAATACGGGCGTGATCACAGTGAGCAAAACCAATACGAGAGTGCCTATGGATCAGGAAATTACCGAACATGATAAAGAACGGGTACTGGAGCATGCTCAGTCCATTACGCTACCGTTGGAAAAAAGGATCTTGCATGTTCTACCGCAGGAATTCAAAGTGGATGATCATTCGGGTATTAATGATCCGGTTGGCATGAACGGGCATCGTCTCGAGGCGAAAGTACATTTGATCACCGGAGCAAAGAACACCGAGAAAAACCTGCGTAACTGCCTCGAAAAGGCTGAAATCGATGTAATCAAATTTGTTGTAAATCCACTGGCATCGGCGGATTCGGTCTGTGATAAAAATGAGAAGAAATTGGGTGTTGCACTGTTGGATATCGGGAGCGGCACAACGGATATTATCGTCTATTACGAGGACGGAGTTCATCACACGGGTGTGATTCCATATGGTGGGGACTCGGTTACTTCGGATATTGCCCATGGTGTCCAGACTACATTAGAGCTGGCTGAAAAGCTCAAAAGCCAGTATGGGATCGCCAAAGAAGCTCTGGCAGGCACAGAGAAAAACATTACAGTTCAGGGAATCAGCGGCCGTCAGCCGCAAACCATCTCCCAGAAAGAACTGGCCTCTTATATTGAGCCGAGAATGAAAGAAATTTTGCTGATCGCGCTCTCGGAGATCCGGAAAAGTGATCACAGGGGCGGGTTTACATTCGGGATTGTAATCACCGGCGGCGGAGCGCTGTTGTCGAATATTGAAGATCTGGCACAGGAGATATTCCACCAGCCCACAAAAATTGGGATACCACTTTTATCGGTATCCGGCATGACGGAATCTGTCAAGTCCCCCGAATATGCTACCGTGATGGGGTTGATCCAATACGGTATAGAACATTTGAATGAAGAAGTTGAAGAAAGTCCATGGTCTTCTAAGTTCGGCAATTTCGGGGACCGGGTAAGAGATTTATTCAGAAAACTATATTGATTTGAAACTGAATATTATTAATAAAATAAAGGGAGATAAACATGTTATTCGAACCATGTGATCTTGCTGATCAGAAAGCAAGAATAGTTGTGATTGGAGTAGGCGGTGCCGGAGGAAATGCCCTGAATCGAATGATAGAAGACAACCTAAACGGGGTAGATTTCATTGCCATCAATACCGATGCTCAGGATCTTGAGGC
>JAJRUW010000002.1 GCA_024277615.1 Fidelibacterota bacterium
AGTCTCTGCGAGCACCACCTGCTGCCTTTTTTTGGTAAAGCCCATGTGGGTTACATACCCCACGGGAAAGTTATAGGCCTGTCTAAAATCCCCAGAATTGTGGAAATGTACGGCCGCAGGCTGCAGCTACAGGAGCGCATGACCCAACAAATCGCAGCTGCCATCGATGAAGTCCTCAATCCGGAAGGAGTAGCAGTAGTTATGGAAGGCCAGCACATGTGCATGCAGATGCGGGGAGTAGAGAAAAAAAATTCTCACGCCACTACATCTTTCATGACCGGTGTATTCCGGGAGGACTCCCGGACCCGCAAAGAATTTCTGGACCTCATCAAACTCAACCGCTCCTGACCAGTACCGTCAAATAACCGTCAATGATCACGCGAGTATAAAACCATGTCAGATTATTCAGTCGTCATTCTGGGCGGCGGACCCGGCGGTTATGTTGCCGCTATCCGTGCCGCTCAACTGGGCCATAAAGTTGCCGTTGTAGAATCCACCCATCTTGGAGGGATCTGCCTGAACTGGGGCTGCATTCCTGCCAAAGCACTGCTTAAAAATGCAGAAGTGCTTACCACTATCCGGGATGCGGGCAAATTCGGCGTGGAAATTGCCGGTTTTTCCGTCAACTGGCCCAAAGTTGTCAAGCGTTCCAGAGATGTTTCCCTCAGGCTCACACGCGGTGTGGAATTTCTCTTTAAAAAGAACAAAATAGACTGGATCAAGGCCCGGGGGGAACTGGTGAATGCGCACACACTGCGTGCCGTGACGGAAGATGGAGGCGTCCGTGAAGTCAGCGCCGATTTCATCATCCTTGCCACCGGAGCGAGACCCAACTATTTCCCCGGTATGAAACCGGATGGGGAGCATATTATCACTTCTAAAGAGGCTCTGGTCCTCAAGTCGGTACCGGAAAGTCTGGCCATCATCGGAGCGGGCGCCATCGGCGTGGAATTTGCCCATATTTACAGTACCTTCGGAGCCTCAGTGACTCTGGTAGAGGCCCTGCCCCGGATCCTGCCCGTGGAGGACGAGGACATCTCTGCCGAATTAACCCGCATCTTCAAAAAACGGAAAATCGGCATCCGCACCGGTACCGGGGTTGATCACATCGAAACCGGCAAATCCGGCGTAACACTTTACCTGCAGAACGGAGACACCCTGGAGGCCGAAAAAGCCCTCATTGCCGTGGGTGTAAAGGGAAATATTGAAAATATCGGACTTGAGAAACTGCAGATCGCAACCGATAAGGGCCGGATCCGCAGCGATGCCTTCCTGCGCACGAATATCGAAAACATCTATGCCATTGGCGATGTGGCTGGTCCGCCCTGGCTGGCACATGTGGCCTCTGCCGAAGGGATAACCGCCGTTGAACATCTCTCCGGGAAAAACCCGTCGGCCATGTCGTATGAGAATGTGCCTGGCTGTACTTATTGTCAACCCGAAATCGCCTCAGTTGGGCTTACCGAAGCCCAGGCAAAGTCTGCCGGTCATGAAGTTAAGATAGGGAAATTCCCCTATCGGGGACTGGGCAAAGCCATGGCCTCAGGCGATACGGAAGGCTTTGTCAAAATGGTCTATGATGCCAAATATGGAGAACTCCTGGGCTGTCATATTATCGGCCCTGAAGCCACCAATCTCATCATGGAAGCCGGCATCGCCCGCAAATTGGAAACCACTCATATTGCTCTTTTGAAAACTATTCACCCGCATCCGACTCTGTCTGAAGCACTGATGGAAGCCACCGCCGACGCCCTGGGTGAAGCCATCCACATATAGAGTCTTTTGATGCCAATGGGAGACCCGGAGCTGCATCGCCTCACCGACCCGGTGACAGAAAACAACCTCACCGGTACTCTCCAGACCATCCGAGGGCTCTGCCACCGGACGCTGAACTATTTCTGGCTGGGTCGTCAGTCCTATCGCCCCGTTTGGGAACTGCAGAAAAAACTGCACCGGTTACGCAGCGATGAAGAAATACGGGATGTCATCCTGTTATTGGAACACGATCCCGTCTATACTTTGGGTAAAAATGCCGACCAAAATCATTTACTGGATTCTCACCCTGCAGACGCTGATGTGGTCCGGATTGACCGGGGCGGTGATATCACTTTTCACGGTCCGGGGCAGCTGGTGGGTTACCCCATCCTCGATCTGCATCAGTATAAATTGAGCGTCTCCTGGTATATGCGCACATTGGAACAGAGCATCATCGACGCCCTTGAAGAGATCGGCATCGCATCCTGCCTGAAAGAAGGGCTCATCGGAGTCTGGGTGGAAGATGAAAAGATCTGCGCCATGGGCGTACGTCTGGCCAGATGGGTCAGCATGCATGGTTTCGCTCTCAACATCCAGCCGGATATGCGCTATTTTGAGGGCATGATACCCTGCGGGATATTCGAATACGGAGTGACCTCGGTGAATGCCCTGACCGGCGAAAAACACACGGTTGAGGAAATGGCCGGCCGCACAGCAGCCAAATTCGACAAGCTGTTTTCGGCAAAAGATAATCCGCAAACCACAACACAATTATAGCACAGCCGGAGTCCAATGAATCTTTTAGATGCCTTCTCAAAAATAGATGATTATTATGCACCCAAAATTATCGGCTCGGTAAACGAAACCTATGTGAAAATCGCAAAGATCAAAGGGAATAGAATCCCGCTGCACGCTCATGTCAATAACGATGAGTTATTTTATATAATCGATGGTGAATTGCAAATGGAACTGGGGGATCGAGGCGAATTTACTTTACAAAAAGGGGAATTGTACATCGTCCCCAGGGGTGTGAAGCACCGCGTATCTTCCAAAGTGGAATGCAAAATCCTGCTGATTGAGGGAAAAACCACACGGCATACGGGAGATGTGTCGAGTGAAATCACCAGGACCATCAAAGATCAGCTATCCTGATCAAATATACAAATAGCTTTCTATCCCTGTCCACATTTTTCAGTGGACAAATATGACCGTCTTGCTAATGCTTCCGTTTCACCCCAGTATCTCATCAATCACCATGACAATGTCGATGATGTCAATCTGCCCTGAGTAGTTCAAGTTCACATCGCCGGACAAAAACTGCTCCTCCTACGGCTCAGAGTATCCCGGCAGGAAATCGATCTAAACCGCCGGGTGCTTCAATCTGTCATCTCCAAACCTTCGGGATTACTCCTTTGTTGCAGAAGGATCCTGCCCGGGGACGGGTGAGCCCTGCAAATCGATCACACGGGGTGTGAGGACCACGAGAATATTTTTTTCCGACTGCACTTTCACTTTTTTAGAGAACAGATAAGGTAAAACATAGCCCAGAAGCGGTACCCTGCGAACACTCTCCTGCTCTTCCAGCTTCTTAAAAGCACCCAGCAGGAAAGGTTCATTATCTCTGACAAACACATGGTTGTTGAGTATTTGACCACTCTCTACCGGACTGCCGGAGATATTACCTGTAAGACTGGTGTACTTGGCGGTGATCTCCAGTGAAATGTAGCCGCTTTCCCCCAGTGAAGGTGTCACTTCCAGAGATAAACCCGAGTTGATCTCCTCGGTCTCATAAATATTCGAATAACTGGAATAGCGTGAGACATAGGTGGAATGCTGACCATCCAGAATCGAGCCCTTACGGTTGTTCGTGGTCACGATCCTGGGAGAATTTGTCACCGTTCCGAGATTGTTCTCCTTGATTATGCTGATGAAATCACTCAGGCGGATGTTCCCGGCATTCAGAGAGAATGTATTTCTATCCAGCGTGATAGTAGATGTCCGATCAGATGTATCGGAATATTGGGAATCCTCATCTGACTGGTAAATCTCAAGATCATAGGAGAATGGTAATTTTTCCAATACGGATTGCCAGTCCCAGCCGACATCCTGTAGAGATTGATCATTGATCTCGATTATTTCCACCTGAATTAAAAACTGTCTAGGGGCTATATCGAGGAATTTGATGATATCAACGGCGGTGGCCAGAGCGGTTTCAGTTCCCATCAGCCTTATACGATTGGTAGAAGTGTTCAGATACAGTTGAACCGTTTGATCATTCACATCAAACAAATAATTTTTACCCTCCGTTTTCCGGCAATCCAGTACTTCCACCAGATCACCGGGCGCCAGATACTGCAATTGATAATCCAGTTGATTGCCTGAAAATAATAAGGCTGACGATAAGAGGGTTAATACAAGAGTTTTCATAGCAGTTTGTCCTTTCTAAAATAATTTAATGAAAGCCTTCCCGTCAGTAGTGTCCGATAAAAAATAAAAGAGAGGTCTGATACTTCTCAAAAAGGGATAAAATATCCCTGTCAAAAAGTTTAATAATAGAGGAGAATCAGACCATGGGGAAAATTACACCAGTATTGGGAAAACTTCTTAATCTTTTTCCGAGATACGAATTTGAAAAGTTAGAAGATCAGTATAATGCAAATTATTATACCAAATACTTTACCGGTTGGCAACAGTTGATCGTGTTGTTGTTTTCCCAGATCAGCGGTAAAGATAGTATGAGGGATATTGAGACATCTACTCTTGTACATCAGCGTAAATGGTATCATATTGGCTTTAGAGGAGTAAAGCGCAGCACTCTATCAGATGCGATGAAAAGCCGACCTTATCAGATATATGAGGGTCTCTTCTACCGATTATTAGAGAAATGCCAGTCCGTAATACCCAAGCATCGATTCCGATTCAAGAATCAACTTTTTAGCATGGACTCAACTCTTATTGAATTATGTTTGTCCGTATTTCCATGGGCGAAGTACAGAAAATGTAAAGGCGCTATTAAACTTCATTATCTGCTCAATCATTCTGGGATGATTCCAAGTTTCATGGTGCTAACCGTTGGTAAACACCATGATGTCCGCGTAGCAAAGAGCGAAGAAGGATTGGATTTTGCTCTCTTACCGGACAGCATATTGGTGATGGACAAGGCGTACATTGATTATAAGTGGTTGTATTCTCTTACACAACGAACAGTGTATTTTGTAACGCGTGCAAAATATAACATGGCTTATATTGTCACCGGACAGCATAAATCATTGAAGAATAAGAATATTCTACGAGATGACATCGTTCTCCTGACAGGCCTTAAAAAGACTAAATATCCTGAAAAAATGCGTCTGGTGGGATATGTATCACCGGATAATGGCAAATACTAAGAGTACATCACAAATAATTTTCACCTTGCTGCAAGCACCATAGCAGGGATTTATAAAGATCGCTGGCAGATTGAAATTTTCTTCAAATGGATTAAAAGCAATTTGAAAATCAAATCCTTTTTAGGAACAAGTTATAATGCTGTTTTGAGTCAGATCTGGGTGGCGATGTGTTATTATCTTCTACTGAGGTATATCAAGTTCCAGACTAAACTATCGCAGTCAATAACCAATCTGGGGATTATGATCAGTGGGGTGATGATGGAAAGAGTGAATCTTATTGATATTCTGTCGTTAACACCTGTGACGATACGAGCGGTGAAAGTGACTGATAATCAATTGACACTATTTTAACCGGATACTACTGCCTTCGCGTTAACTATTTTTGGAGCATTGACGGTTGCAGAATAAACCGAGTTGTTTTGCGCATTTTTACGGGCTAGTCCGCTGTGCAGCAACGAGCGAGATAAATTACAAAAGGGGAAAAATATTGCACCGAGTCAGGCCGTTAGTACGAACCGATCAGCGGGTGGAGACAATCGGATTTGGGGCAGCGTGTGGAACATCGTTTTTTTCATCCTTGGTTCCTTTCAGAAATACTCGTAACAATAAAGATTGAGCAGTCAGTCGCATGGCCGTAAAAATATATTAGGTCAACGCATGTATATTATTTCAGTTGATACAGTAATTCAATAAAAAGGTTGTGTTGAAATACCTGGCAGATTCCACCGGTTATTTTTGGCATACCCAGAAATCATCAACAGCGTAAGAGTCGGATCACCGTGAATATTCTGCGGGATGGACCGATAAATTTACACCGTTCAGGTGCCTTGATGAGGTTATTGAAGGGTTCGTAGGGCGTATCCCAGGTATATCTTTCCCGTTTGGGGATTTCACCTTCCGGGAGTTTTAAGACATTCCAATATTATTTTCCTGAATACACTTGGTAAAACAGAACCTCCGATATATAAGGTCTATCAATTTACAGAATCATATGACCGGTAATATTATTTAATATTTATGCAATAATCCTGTCAGACTGCGGTTGATCCTCTCTCGCCGGTTTGTATTCGAATGGCATCTTCAACGGGCAGAATATAGATTTTCCCATCTCCGCGAAGTCCGGTTTGGGCTTCTTTTTCAATAATTTTAATGACCTCCTCAACCAGATGGTTTTCGCAGATTATTTCAATTTTAATGTGAGGAATGTAATCCACAAGGTCCTCAACAACCCGATGGGGAGCATCCCTGGCTTTCCCCCGGCCGAACCCCCGGACATCGGAAACACTCATTCCCGTCAATCCATCCACGCTGTGCAGTGCCAGCGTAACCTTTGATAATTTGTGAGGTTTTATAAAAGCTATGATCTCTTTCATGGTGATCTCCGTATTTTGTGTGAAAAGGCCGGGAATGACAGGCACTCCCGCCCCGATTTACTTATCTTAACTGAAGTTCGTCAGTTACATCAATGGCAAACCATTTATAAATTGCAGGAACTACCAGTAATGTCAGCACCGTTGATGTGAGCAGTCCTCCTATCACAACGGTTGCCAGCGGACGTTGAACATCGCTGCCGGTACCGGTTGCAATCAGCAGAGGAATGAGTCCGAAAGCCGTTGTGATGGCCGTCATTAGTACGGGCCTGATCCGCATTAGTGCTCCCTTTACAGATGCCTCGTTAACGGGAATACCGTCCCTCATCAGTTGGTTTAAATACGTAACCAGCACCATTCCGTTTTCAAGCGCAATACCGAAAAGAGCTATAAATCCTACCGAAGACGGCACCGAAAGATTTTGATTTGTCAGCCATAACGCAACAATGCCCCCCACGAGAGCAAGGGGTATATTTAACAGAATTAATAATGTATTTTTCAGCGACCCAAAGCCGGTGAACAGCAGGATTACGATCAGCAACAGGGTAATGGGCACGACCACTGCAAGACGTTTATTTGCCTGTTGCTGTAATTTGAACTGCCCGCCCCAGGTGACATGATATCCTGCAGGTAGTGTGATCTGCTGTTCAATCAATTCCTGGCTTTCTTCAACAAAAGAACCTATGTCGCGGTCCAGCACATTACATTGAATTGTGATGAATCTCTGGCTGTTTTCACGAGTGATCTGACGGGGGCCGACGATCTCGGTTATATAGGCCAGCTGGCTGATAGGGACTTTGGTTCCTGCAGGTGATTCTATGAGTATTTCCCGAATGGCTTCGGGGGAACTGCGGTAATCTCTGTTGAACCTTACGAGGATGTCAAACCGTTTCACACCTTCAAATAATTGTCCGGCAATTTCTCCCCCCACCGCGGCCCGGATCACTTCCTGTACATCCGAGACGTTGATTCCATAACGGGCGATAGCATGACGATCAACTTTGATGAGAAGTTGAGGTGTGCCGCTCACCTGATCTGCCTGAAGGTCTGCTGCACCTCTGACTGTACCGACCAGCTTTACGATTTCATCCGCTTTTTCCTTTAACAGGTCCAGATCGTCTCCGAACAATTTAATGGCCAGTTCTGCGCGGACGCCTTCCAGCAGTTCATCCACGGTCATCTGAATGGGCTGTGTAAAATTGGATAGGACACCGGGAATATTCCCTAATTCCTCACGGATGAGGGTTTCAAGCTCGGATTGATTTTCGGCAGACCGCCACTCTTTCTTCGGTTTCAGCATGATGTACATTTCAGCACTATTGACGGGATCCGTGTGAGCACCCACTTCTCCGCGTCCGATCCGCGTCAGTACATTTTCAATTTCGGGAATTTTCATCAACCGCCGTTCTACGATCTGTGTGATGCGTGTGCTTTCATTCAGGGATATCGAAGGTGCCATACTCAGCCTGAGCACGATTGTTCCTTCCTGAAGCGTTGGCGTAAACTCAGAACCAAGGCGTGGATAAATGGTTATTCCGACAATCAACAAGCTTACGGCGAGGCCAACAGCATACTTCCTTTTATTGATGAAAAACCTAATGACAGGTTCATAAAGTCGTCCGAGAAACCTGACAATTGCGATTTCATTGGCAGTTTGATCTTCCGCAGACAGCTTTTTGGGACGTCTCATGAAAAAATATGACATAATCGGTGCCAGGATCAGAGCAAAGAGGAGCGACCCTAACATCGCCAGTGATACCGTGTAGCCGAGGGGACGGAATGTTTTTCCTTCCACACCCTGTAAAGTGAAGAGGGGCAGGAAAACCACGATAATGATTATAATGGAAAAAAGTATCGGGCGTCCCACTTCCACACAGGCCCGGCGAATGACATGTATGCGGGCTTCGTCCGCATGTGAGCGTCGTAGTTTTTGATCCACATTTTCAACCATTACAATTGTACCGTCAACCATCATCCCGATGGCAATTGCTAATCCGCCAAAAGACATGAGATTGACCGATATCCCGAATATCTTCATGCCGATCAGGGCGAACAGGATGGAAAAGGGTATGGAAATCGCAACTACGAGACTCGGTCGGAAAGAGCCCATGAAAACAACCAGAACCAGGGCAACTAAAAATATGCCCTGCAAAAGGGCCCGGGTAACCGTGTTTACGGCTGCCTCCACCAGAGTTTTCTGCTGGTAATAGGGAACAATTTGTATTCCTTCAGGAAGTGTTTTATTAATTGCGGTCATTTTTTCTTCTACCTGACCGATCACCGTAGATGAGTTGCTGCCATACAGTTTGACCACCATGCCTGATACGACCTCTTCGATTCCATTCCGGGTTTGTAATCCCCGGCGAACTGCGCCACCTACTTCAATCTGCGCAATTTGCTTTAGATAAACCGGAGTCCCGTCATGAGTTTTGATGACAATTGCTTCAATATCTTCAATTTCCTGAAGCAGCCCTGTGGATCTTACAATATACTCCTCTGAATTTTTCTCAATAAACTGAGCTCCCACATTCAGATTATTGATCCGGATTTTATCAACTATATCCTGAACTGTGACATCGTAACGCAGCAAAGCATTCGGATCGACAGAAACCTGAAACTGCTTTTCCCAGCCGCCGATACCGAGCACTTCGGTAACCCCCGGGACAGTTTGGAGCTGGTATTTGATCAGCCAATCCTGTACGGAACGTAGTTCGGTGAGAGAATATTGTCCGGTTGTATCCTCCAGATAATAAAAGAGGATCAACCCCATGCCTGTTGAAATGGGCCCCATTTGCGGTTCTCCGAAACCGTCCGGGATAAATTCCCTGGCTTCCTGCAGCCGTTCATTGACCAGCTGTCGGGCAAAATAGATGTCAGTCCCGTCTTTGAAATACACATTCACCACCGACAAGCCGAAATTGGAAACAGATCGGATGTGATCGAGATCGGGCAATCCGTTCATTGCGGCCTCAACCGGGAAAGTAATATATTTTTCAATTTCTTCCGGGGCCAATCCTTCGGTCTCGGTAAAAACCTGAACGAGTGAGGGCGACACATCCGGAAATGCATCAATGGGAAGCTGTTTGTAACTGAATACGCCGGCACCCATGACCAGGATTCCGAGCACAGAGATGAGCAATTTGTTGCTTAATCCGAATTGAATGATTTTTTTCATGGTCTGTAATTCTCCAAATGGTTTACTGCCCGGTGCTGTTTACAGCCGGCCGGTTGAATCAGATTGATAATTTTAAAAAATCCTGGATCAGTGTGCATGTCCGCCGCCAAAATCGTCTTTCTGAAGTTCGGCTTTCAGGGTAAATCCCCCTTTGCTTACATAAATATCACCGCGTTTCAGTCCGTCAAGAACTTCTAAGTTTAGATCATTCGTGCGACCGACGTGTATAGCTCCGGGCTCGAAACCTCCCGGTGTTTTAATAAAAATAACCTGACGGGATTCCATCATTTCGATGGCAGTTTTCGGGATGAGAATATCCACATTTTCACTGGTTGTGGTGATTTTCCCGTTTACGAATAACCCCGGTCGCCAGTCACCGCTGCTGTTATCCAGTTCTACCCGGGCAGTTGCGGTTCTGGTCTCCTCGTTGATCACGGGGGATATGTAGCTGATAGTGCCTGTAATAGAAGAAAATCCAAGCCCGGCGGAGATCTCCACCTGCTGTCCCGGATGCACAAAGGGCAGGTCTTTCTGAAAAACGCTGAGGTTTGCCCAGACTGTATTCAGATCTGCAATCAGAAATCCGTGATCCGTATCATTAATCACTTCACCATTTGTAAGATGCTTTTCAATGACAATGCCGGTGATCAGGGATTTTATCTCAAAATTCGAGAGGCTCTCATTACTTTCGATGACGGCCAGAACTTCTCCCTTTTTAACAAGATCACCAACATTTTTTTTAACGGCCTTTACAACACCGGTGAATCGGGGGTAAATATGTGCCAGATTATCCGGAGGTATTACGATCTCTCCCGGAAGAACCACATGAAGCTGCAGTTGTCCGGGACCGGCAATTTCGGTTTCAATTCCGAATTCAAGCATTTCGGCATCTGAGATCTCAACAATTTCATGATCCGGCTCATGTCCGTGTTCATCTTCTTGCTGATGATCGGCAATTTCCTTTTCGCCGCAGTTAAGTGTGAAAATCAAAAATGTTATCATTAAAAGGTATCCGGTAATTTTTTTCTGCATCTAAATTTCCTTAATTTTTTTGGGGTTTCATCAATGACTGTACTGCATAATTTTTTGCCCTGTCAGACCTTCAATTCGGGTGAGGGTAAGGTTGTATTCAAGCAGAGAACTCAGATAACTGCTTCTGATCTCGAAAAGTACTCTCTGTGCATCGAGAACATCCAGAACACCGTATTTCCCCTGTTCATATCCGTCCGATATGATGCGAAAGGCATTTTGAGCTTCCGGGATCAGTGTGGTGTGATAGCTGTCCACCTCCATTTGCAGCATTAATAACGTATTGTATGCGGATTGCAATTCTCTCTGAAGTTTTATTCTTACGGAGTTGGACTGCCATTCGGACTGTACAACAGCTTCGGCTGCGCCGGCAATGGCATTGCTGTTATTATTGAATAGTGGTAAAGGAAAAGATAATCCGGCCGTAAAGGTGGCATCGTTTGTTTCGTTCAGTTTTCGGATCCCGGCTGAAAAGGTAGGGTCGGGAATTCGATTTGCTTTTTCCAGTTCAACCTGATGTTTTCGATACTTCAAATTCGCTTTCAGAATTTCAATCGTAGGATTTTCTGAAAGCTGTGTCAGCAGTGTTTCGAAAGCAGGTAATTCTTCGAGTGTTTTCAGTTCACCTGCAAGTACAGAGGCTGTTAAAGTTTCTGCACCCCAGACAGAGGCGAGTTTCATGCGCTCTTCGGCGAGCTTGCGATGTGCACGTTCCAGGCGGATGCGCGCATTTATCACCTCAACTTTTGCTCTGGATAGCTGCGCCGGGGAGACTCGACCGGCATTAACTCTTTTGCGAATTGTATCTTTAAACTGACCCGCCAAATCCAGCAGGTCGGTGGCCAACCGAATTTCCTCCTGAGTTGCCAGGACCAGTGTGTAGGAGTAAACAACATCCGTAAAGATGCTGAGTTCTTCTTCCCGGTAGCCAAGCATGGAGATTTCCGTTGCCGTGTCAGCCAGTTTCAGGCGTTTTTTTCTTTTACCGGCAAGTTCGATGAGCTGACCGGCTGAAAAAGTGGCTTCGGAGAGAGCTGTCTTCTCATAAGCCCCTGAACCTGCAAAATTTTCTATTTCAAATGCAAGTTCAGGGTTGGGCAATCTGGCTTCCTGTTTTGCTGCAAATCGTTTGACATTAATTTTGTACTTGGCTGCTTTTAGGCCCGGGTTGTACCTGAGCGCCAGAGAAAGGGCTTCTCTGAAATGAAGGGTATCTCCAATACTTTCAGGTTTCAGGTTTAGGTCAAGATCGCCTGCCAGTACATAGCCTGCTCTCTCACCTGTATTGACTTCCCGTTGTCTTGCTTTATTCTGGCTAATTCCATAACCTGCACACAGGGTTATAATAATTATATTAATCACCGAGAGATTTAATTTCATTGATTACCTTATGTTAAATTTTGGTTAACAGTATCCTCTGTACCCCCCGTTTTTAGTTACGGGAAGTACCCTCCGCAGCAGTGCGGACATAGCATGTGGGTAGTTGGAGGTAGAATACTGCTAAATCAGCAGAACGGGATTAGCTGCAACGGCAGCGTCAGGGCTGGAATGCGAGGCTTTGTGATAGTTTTGAGATGTAGTTATGAGGTTGTGTATCGCAGGGATTTCTGAAAAAAATAAGGAAATTGCCCGGGTTTCATGATCAGTATAGCGCTTGGATACGGGGGCGATTCGAGGACCCGGCGTATGAACTGATATATCCAGGCAGTCATCATGAGCAAAAACTGTCGTGCCAGATTCAGTGCGTGTTCTTTCACTGCCGGGATTGGCATCAGGGTTCGGTCTAAAAAAAACAATACTGCCATCGGAACCGATACACAATACAACTTCAGGCAGGGGAACTCCCGGCAGCAACGAGTAAAACAGAATTGTGAAGCTCAATAAAGGATAGGATATTTTCTTCAACATTTATAATTCTTCAATATGCTCTTTTGCGACGGCAATCAGTTGTTCAATGTGAGAATCATTGAGGGAATAATATACCATTTTGCCCTCTTTACGATTATTAACGATGTGCAAATTCCTAAGCAGCCGCAATTGATGGGAGATGGCGGATACGGAGACTTCCACGATGGCAGAAATATCACAGACGCAAAGCTCGTCAATTGACAGGGCCTGTAAAATCTGCAGCCGCGTAGGATCTGAAAAAGCTTTGAACAGTTCGGCCATAAATTTGGTTTTCCCGATTTCGGGAATTTGTCCGCTTACCAGTTTTACCTTTTTCAGGTCAACCGCTTCAAGTGAGCAGGTATATTTTTTGTCGTCGGTCATTTTCAATATATGTTATAATTGAGCAATTATTCAAATATAGTGGGTATTCCCGAAACGAACCAACTCTTTTTTGTGCTCTTTGTAGATTTGCTTCGTCCGTCCACAACGTTTACATATAAAAAGGCCTGCACCGGAAAGTGTGACAGGGCTTAGCTTTCCATATCGACAAAAACAAAGGATAAGATATGCTAAAGGTAATCCTGTCTGTATAATTGTTCATGAAGTTCAATCGCTACTCATTCGAAAAGATTGTGGTCTGCCAGGTATAAATCCGACAAACATAGCATTTGTACGTCCCAAATATTTTATGATTTCGAATACAATTTGCCTGCGTTTTTTTTCTTTCTTTGCAGCAGGTCCATTTCTGTGAGGAGCTGACTGAACTCAACGGTTCCGGAAGCGGTTGCTTTCAACTGCTGCCGTTTTGCGTCGAGCTGAGCATCAATAAATTTTTTCTCCAGGCGTGTCAAACAATCTTTAGCTACGACCGGGGTTGTGGAGATTTTGTCAATTTCCATGAGCAAAGCTGAAAGTCTGCGGCGATCCGAATCATTTTCCAATGCGTCGAAGACCGTATTGATATCAGGTGAACCGGCCGAAGGCAAATGAATGAAAACAGCATCAAATATTCTCTGGCTGGATGGAGAAGTAAACCACTCCCTTATGAAATGATCATAGATCAGCTTCCGGATACTGTGATCCGTAGAAAAACAGAGTTGCAGCAGTTCATCTTCCAGTTTTAGACTTGCAGGTGAATCCGGCTTCCGGAGTGTTTCTGTCTTCGTAATATCTTTCCCGCGGGGTAAACGCTGTTTCCGGCGCTGCAGCAGGTCTTCAAGTGACCTAAAAAGCGTCTCATCTTTTAGACCCGTGATCTCTGCCAGTCTTTTGACGTAGAGTTCTCTAAGTATACGGTCCTCAAAAAGCACTAATTCCTGCAGAACGCTTTTTACAAAACCGGCATTGAATGACGGATCGTTTCTGTCACCGGCGGACTTCTCATACTGAAAGTGTAATAAGTCCACGGCTTTTTCAACGGCTTCGAGAATAGGACCGGGACCTGCCTGTTTGACCCAGTCGTCCGGATCCACATTCTCGGGCATCTCAACGATAGAGGGGTTCAGTCCGTTCCGCAGCAGTACATAGCCGGCCCGCACAGCCGCCGAGATCCCGGCCTTGTCACCATCGTAAGCCAGGGCAATTTTCCGGGAGTATTTCCTGAGCTCCCGGGCGTGGTTATCTGTAAATGCCGTGCCGGATACGGCAGCGATATTTTGGATGCCCGCTTGAAATAACTGCAGAAAATCCATATATCCTTCAACAACGATCACAGGGTCCGATTCTCTGATAAAGGGTTTGGAAGCCCACAACCCGTACAGAATCCGGCTTTTATTGTAGAGCGGGGTTTCAGGTGAGTTTACATATTTTGCAGGATCGTCACCCTTGAAAACACGGCCTGCAAACCCGACTATCTTACCTTGCGTATTTTGTAAAGGAAACATGATACGTCCTCTGAACCGGTCGAAATAGCCCTTTTCTCCGGAGATAAACAGACCGCTTTGGGTCATCGCATCAGCCGTATATTTTTCTGCTCTCAGGAGTTCAAGAAGAGTTCCCCAACCCGTCTGACTGTAGCCAAGACGAAATTCACTGATCGTCTTGCGGGAAAGACCTCTGTCTGCAAAGTACTGCAGGACCTCTTTTCCTTCTGCTGTTTTCAGGTTTGTCTGAAAATGTCTGGCCGCAAATTCATGGATGTCTCTTAGTTGAAAGAGCAGCTCTCTCGGTCTGCTGCTGCCCGTGATATCCAGTTGTATATTGAAGCGGTCGGCAAGAAATTGTACGGCTTCGGCAAACTCGAGTTTTTCGATTTGCATAATGAAATTGATGACACCTCCACCCACACCACAACCAAAACAATGAAAGATCTGTTTCTGTTCATTGACCGAAAAAGACCCTGTCTTTTCACTGTGGAATGGACAGAGACCAAAAAAATTCCGACCTTTTCTTTTTAATTGAATATATCCGGAAACGACATCAACAATATCAGCTGCATTGCGGACCTGTTCTATGGACTGTTCGGAAATGCGGGCCATTACTTAAAATCCACCACTGTGATACCGGCACCGCCCTGCTCGGGTCTGGCAAAAGCGAATGAATCAACGAAAGAGCAGGTGGCCAGGTATTTTTGAACTGCTTCCTGTAAGGCGCCGGTTCCCTTACCATGGAGAATTTGTACTGTCGAGAGTCCGGCCAGCAGGGCCTGGTCCAGGAAACGAGTTACTTCTGTCAGCGCTTCGTCAACTCTTTTCCCCCGAAGATCAAGTCGAAAACCCGAAGGCACCGCAACAGTGTGTGTGCCGGACAAGTTCCCCGAAGCCTGTTTTTTTTGTTTTTTACGCGGCTTTGACAATTGTTTTCGTTTCAGCCTGAGGCGAATGCCATTGACACTTACAAAAACATTATCCTGTTTATCAGGCGGTTGAAGAATGACACCTTCTTCTCCCAAATGCGGGATTATAACGATAGTCCCTTTAACTGCGTCTGTCTTTGTGACCGGATTTGACGGCAGGGTTTCAAATTTTTCTATTTTTTTATTCAGACGCGTTATTTTAGTCGAAAGCGTTTTTTTGGCCTTCGTCACGGATTGATGGTCAGCATTCCTGGATTTAATATTTTCCACCAGACTTTCGGTATCCCGTCGGGCATTTTCAACAATTTGCCTGGCAATATTGGTCGCTTCGGAGCGTGCGCGGTTAAATTTCTCATTAATTTCCTTCTCTTGTGCCATAATCTGTAATTCCTTTTCCCGGATAGCTGATTCTCTGGCTGATAAAGTTTCCTGCAGTCGATGTACACGAAGTTGCTCCTTTTCCAACTGCCCCAGCAGTTTTTCCAGCTTGACCGATGCATTACCGAGCAGTTCTCCGGCTCTGCTTATTACAGAGCTTTCCAGACCGGTTCTCAGTGAGATATCTAAAGCATAACTGCTACCGGGCATCCCAAGTTTCAATTCATAAGTCGGAGCCAGCAGCTCAGGATCAAACTTCATTCCGCCATTGACGACACCTGCAGTATCGTGTGCCCAGATTTTCAATTGCCCGAAGTGAGATGTGGCAATTACCCGGCTGCGAATTGTGAGGAATCGTTCCAGTACTGCCCGGGATAAAGCTGCTCCGGCTTCAGGGTCGGTGCCCGTTCCCAGTTCATCGACGAGCACTAGCGTGTGTTCACCGGCAACCGACAGGATATCACGGAGATTACATATATGCGCTGAGAAAGTGGAAAGATCATTCTCGACAGACTGCTGGTCACCGATATCCACTAAAATATGGTCAAAAACGGGAAGTATGACTTTTTCCGCCGGGAGGAAAAGTCCGCACTGTGCCATGAGCGCAAAAAGGCCCAGTGTCTTGAGTACAACAGTTTTACCGCCGGCATTAGGACCTGAAAGCAGCAAAATACGCTGTTCGGCGTCCAGTTCAAGATCGAGCGGTATCACGGTTCTGTCAGACAGGGCAAGCTGCGGGTTCCGCCCCTGCCTGATCAGGATTGTATCGTCTACGTTAAATTCAGGTTTGACACAATCAAACTGTTTTGCGAACGCGGCAAAACAATAATGTAAATCAAATTGCAGCAGTATCCGGAAAGAATGCACGATATCGCTGGCATAGGGTTTGAAAAAAGCAGTGAGCGTCTTTAGAATCCGATAAACTTCTGCTTTTTCTTCGGCCTGGAGCGAAGCCAGTTCGTTATTTTTTTCAATAATCTCCAGAGGTTCTACAAAAACCGTCTGACCGGTTGCCGAGCGCCCTAGCACAACACCCTTAATTTTACGTTTATGCGTTGGGGTACAGGGCAGTGCAAGGCGGCCGTCCCGAAAGACGATCTTATCGCCATGAAGCCAGTTGTTTGCAGCTGCCCGTGAAAAAATTTCCTGCATGCGTTTCTGCACGGAAATCTGAAGCGCTTCAATGGCCTTTCGGATTCGTTTGAGATCAGCGCTGGCTGAGGAACGAACCTTATGTTCATCATCGAAGATCCTGTCAATTTCTTCAATGCCAATTTTAAATGCGAGCAACTCGGCAGCCATCTCACGCCATGGTGTCAGGTTATGCTGCTTACAAAATTGTCTAATCGTGACCGAAATCTCCAGCAGTCTTTTCAATTCAAAAAATTGATCGGGAAACAACACATTCTCTTCAATGCTAAGCTGGTCCGACCAGGCGGAAATATCCGGAATATGCTCAAGGGGAATCGGATCACCCTTCTGCAGAACGTCAAGGATGGCGCCGCTTTTTTCATGGACTTCTGTAATAGCGGCATGTCTGGTTGACGGCGATAGTCCGGCGATCAACTCTTCCGTTCGCGGGCAGTGGCAGTACAGGGCAAGTTTTTCCCGAATAATGTCAAAGCGGAGGTCTTTGAAGAGTACCTCCGGCGTTGAAACGTACGACTGACTTGCGGCAGAATTCACACTAAAGATGCCCAATTCATGCTGCCAAACGAGTTATAGACATAAAATTACCGTACAGACCAAGCTGTCATTGTGAATCATCCAGGAGGGTTTGTATGTTTTTCTCCTTTATTTTCTCTTTCAGCGTGGTTCTGTAGTACTCATAATTCGGGTTACTGACAACGGCGGTGATTGCCCAATCCTTCAGCGACCGGCAGATGTGGTAAATGTAGGAGTCACGGTCCATGCGTTCATGTAATTTGGCAGCCCTTGGGAAGGACTGCATTATAAAAATTAAGAGACTGATGACCAGTAAGCCCTTGAGGACACCGAGGAGGAGTCCGAGAAGTCGGTTTAGCCAGCCCAGCAGCACCACTTCCAGAAATTTTTGTAAGAACGAGGCAATGATCTTGATAGTGGCGACGGTTATGGTGAAGATTAGCACATAGCTTAACACAAACCGAAATGAATCATCCCGAACCCATCTGATGAGAAAGTCATTTGCCTCGTGATTGAAGTGATTGGCCATTGCAAACCCTGCAATGAGGGCTGCGACTGTACTGATCTCATTAATAAATCCCCGGCGTGTTCCGTTAATTGCAAAATATACCAGTATGACCAGCAGGATTACATCAATGATCATAAATTGCATCAGGCAAGAAATTCCCTGACCAGTTTAGAGGCAATTTTCCCGTCCCCTTTCCCGCTGATAGCCTGCATGACCAGCGGCATGACCTTGCCCATATCTGCCATTGATGTGGCACCGCTTTCGCTGATAATTCGTTGAACAATGGTTTTAATTTCAGCTTCAGTCAGCTGTTCGGGAAGATAACTCTCGACAATGCTGAGTTCTGCAGCTTCGTTATCCACTAGATCTGCTCTGCCGGCGGCTTGATATTGGTCAATTGAATCTTTCAGCTGCTTCGAATAGCTTAATAAAATCTTTTGGATATCGGCATCGGTCAACTGCTCTTTGCGGTCGATCTGTATGGCTTTTACTTTGGCTATGATGTTCCTCAGAGCAGTCACTTTTAACTTTTCGTGGGCTTTGAGGGCGGTCTTTAAATCTTCTGAAAATTTTGAAAGCATTGAAATCCTCCTCAATTTGAAAAGAAAATTTAGTGAGAATGTCCTATCAACGGGAAGTAAAGAGGTCGTATCAGACGGATTTCTGGAATTTCCTGAAAGCAGCTCAAAACTTGTGGAAACGTCCAGGCCGAAAAGCTTTATATTGACGGATCATTTTCGGAAATGACGATGAAATCATCTACCGACAATTGTTCCGGTCTGTGGTCACCGTAAACCTTTAATAATTTCCGGTTGAGATGATCTCCCAGCGTATTTTTAAGTTTTTTTCGCCGTTGTGAGAAGGCAAGCCTTACAATATAGCGGTGATGAACGCGATCAAAGTTTTTTTTGGATAGAGGTGTTAACGAAATAACGACAGAGTCCACTTTTGGCTTGGGTTGAAAAACATTTGAAGGCACTTTGAAATGCGATACTACGGTGGTGTAGGTCTGTACCATTACCGAAAGGCGTCCGTAAGTTTTTCCTCCGGGGGATGCCGTAATTCTTGCTCCGACTTCTTTTTGAACCATCAAGACAGCCCTGGTCCAACGACTATTATTGATTATCTTGAAGATAATGGGAGTTGTCAGATAGTACGGAAGATTCCCCAAAATGATATAACCTGCCGGGAGTGTGTCAAATCCAAAATTAAGGATATCTGCTTCGATAATATCGACATTGGGAGGAGAGGTTCGTTGCAGATGTCGTACCAGCAGAGGATCTATTTCAACAGCATAAATCTTTGAAACCAGTGGTGCAAGTGAAGCGGTGAGGGCACCGTCACCGGGTCCGATTTCCAGAACAGAATCTTCGGGCTGCGCACCAAGCTCTAACAGTATCTTTTGGACATAATTATGATCGCGTAAAAAGTTCTGTCCCCACTTCTTGCGAAAAGGGTGGGTCATGGCCTCATTGTATTAAACAGGTCAAGTGCCGTAGTTGTAGTTCTGTCTGCTATTTCTTCGGCAGTGGTACCGGCAAATACCGCAATTTGTTCGGCTACATATTTTACAAATGCGGGTTCGTTCCTTTCACCCCGGAATGGGACCGGTGTGAGATAGGGAGAATCCGTTTCTAGCATAAATTTATCAGTTGACAATTGCTCCAGCAGATTCGCATTGGTTATCAGATCACGTTTAAATGTAACCGAGCCGGTGAAAGAAACCAGCAGCCCGCATCCGAAGACCTGCCGGGCAAATTCAATATCTCCAAAGAAACAGTGTATCACGCCCTTCAGCGGTCGTGCCTGCCTGATACACGTCAGTAAATCCTGATCCGATTTCCGGTTATGAATGACGGCTGGCAGTTGCAGCGATTTTGAAAGTTCCAGCTGTTCAGATAATATTTTGATTTGCAGGTTAGGAGGTGAAAAATTATAATGATAATCGAGGCCTATTTCACCGATGGCAACGACTTTTGGGTGTGATGAGAAGGACTCGAGTTCATTTAAGTATCCTTTTTCAGCCTTTGATGCTTCATGCGGATGGAAACCAATTCCGGCATAGATTGAATCGTATTTTTCCGCCAGTTGAATACACTTTTCAGAACTGGTCAGATCAACGCCTACACAGATGATTCTGCAGACACCGGCATTTTCAGCCCTGTAAAGAACATCCTCCAGATCATCTTTGTAATCATCGTCATAAAGATGTGCATGAGTATCGATCAGCCTCATCTGGGCATATCAATCCGCGGGAAGGGTGATTTTCCCTCGCCCAGTACGGTACCCGGTTTTAGCAGACCCACTGAAAAATTTACCCAATCAAGATCCTGTGCGCCCAGGATATGGAGGATTGAATCGATTCGATTGGGCATGACCGGATGAAGCAGCTGCGCCCCAATTCTCAGGATATCTGCGGCGAGGGCGAGAGTAGTACCGGCTGCAATTTTAGGCGTAGTTCCCTGCTTGACTGTTTTCCAGGGTTCACGCTTTTCAAGGTAGCGGTTTAATTCCCTGAAAAGTCCGATTGTGATTTCAATCGCTTCGTTAATTTTCAGATTACTGATCAAAGATCTCACTTTTTGAGGTGCCGATTTTGCCACTGCGATCAGTTCCAGGTCGGTTTTATCATAAGTTCCGGATTCAGGAATAACGCCCGAAAAATGCTTTTTCAATAAAATTGTAACCCGGTTTACGAGATTACCGAAGTCATTGGCAAGGTCGGAATTATACCGTCGCACAAACCCTTCCAGTGAAAAAGATGCATCATGACCCAGCACCATATCTCTCATCAAATAATATCGAACCGGGTCCACACCATAGCTGTCAACCAGGTCCAGAGGATTAATCACATTTCCCAGCGATTTGGACATCTTCGTATCTCCTGAGAGCCAGAAGCCGTGAGCGAGAATGGTTTTCGGCAATTGGATTCCTGCAGCCATTAAGAGGGTTGGCCAGTAAACGGAATGCGTCGTGAGGATGTCTTTGCCCATGAGATGATAGTTGGCAGGCCACCATTTTTTGAATCTGGCATCGTCAGTATTCCAACCGATGGCGGAAATATAATTCGTCAGGGCATCCAGCCACACATAGGTGACATAATCCTTATCGAATGGCAATTCGATTCCCCAGCTCAATCGTGTTTTGGGTCTCGAGATACAGAGGTCAGTCAGTGGTTTTTCCAGGAATCCGAGAATTTCGTTTCGCCGGGTTTTGGGGAGAATGAAGTCAGGATTGGTTTTAATATGCTCAATCAAGGCGTCCTGATAATTCGACATACGGAAAAAGTAATTTTTTTCTTTTAGTTTTTTGATTTCTCTGAAATTGCCCTCTTCCACTTCCTTTTCAGTTATAAACCTTTCTTCCGAAACGGAATAGTAACCTTCATATTCATCAGCGTATATCTCGCCCTTATCCCACAGAATATTCAGCAGGTCGATGACGCGGTCTGT
Source organism: Fidelibacterota bacterium (assembly GCA_024277615.1). Classification (GTDB taxonomy): domain Bacteria; phylum Fidelibacterota; class Marinisomatia; order SCGC-AAA003-L08; family JACNLC01; genus JAADGM01. The sequence continues at coordinate 21,406 of JAJRUW010000002.1, forward strand.
GTGCCTCTTTTCGGTTGTGCGGATGAAGTCGTCATTTCGGATATGCAGTTTTTCCCAGAGTTCCTGAAATCTCACCACATATTCATCAACATGCTGCTGGGGTGGTACATTCCTTTTAATTGCAGATTCCTGAACCTTCTGACCATGTTCGTCTGTACCGGTCAAAAAATGTACTTCATCACCGAGGGAACGGTGATATCTGGCCAGGACATCTGCAAGCAGAGTGGTGTAAGCATGTCCGATATGGGGTTTATCGTTAACGTAATAAATGGGTGTTGTAACGTAAAAAGTGGCCATATTTTCCTGTTTAAAATGTCGGGAAATTTAGGGAGTTTTAGCTTTAAGGATACCCAGAAGAATTGTACGCAGCAGGATAAAATTAATTGACAATCTACTCTTCTCTTTTTGTCTGCAATATTCTGATTGCAACATGTGAATAATTATTTGCAGCTCCGATGACCTCGTATGCGAAATGAAATGAATCCATAAAATTGATCATTGCACTGAACTCAGAGTGTTCCATCTTGAAATCATCAAAAATTAAAATGTCATCAGGTTTTATTTTTGATGCCAGCGTTGCCAATACAAACAAACAGGATGTATAAAGATCAGAATCAATATGAATCACATTACGTTTCTTAAAGGATGTTTTATTGATAAAATTATGCAATGTATTTTGAAATAAGCCCTTGATAAAGATGCATCTTTCATCGTCCAGATTTGGGACATTACCGTTGGTCGAAAAATGCCCCTTTTTAAATATGCCCCAGTCTTCGGGGAGCCCTGTAAATGTGTCAAAACCATAAAAAGTGGAATCCGGATGTGTATTATTGACGTGCCACCAGGAGAACGAATTACCACCTGCAACACCAAATTCAAGATAATTAATGGGGAGATTGAGATGCTGACTTGAAAATATCGCTTCATACAATTTTATTCGACTTTCATAATTATATTGCAGCGTAAAAAAATCGTTATAATTTGCAGGTGTATGCCTGCTGATCCATTCGGATAATTTTGATATGTGCGCAAGTTTATGAAATACAGGTAAAACCGGGCGAAATAAATTGTGCATTTTTAATTTACAGAATAAATCACCGATAAATCTGCTCAGATGGAATTCATTGAATTTCTTTGACTCGGCTAACGCAGGGATACCGGGGTTATTAAATGTTTTTTGGTCCATGTAATTTCTATTTTGATTAAATTAAAGAATTCGGTCAGTTATTTAAATCGAATCAGACTAAAATACAGTATGATTAAGAGATTGACCGAGAGTGATTATCTGTAACTTACGAAAATAAATTCAGTCAGTTCAAATTATATTCTTTAAACTGAAAGATATCAATTTGCTTTTTGAATAAAATTCGATTATCCGTCAAATATTTCCTTAATTGTTAAACAGTGCCTTGCTTAACTTTTCGCATTAATATCATATTAAATCAGACAGATTATTAATGATGATACCATTCAACAAACCATATATCACTGGCAACGAACTTCAGTATATGATGCAGGCCGTGCAATCAGGAAAAATATCGGGGGACGGCATGTTTTCAGAAAGATGTCATGCTTTCTTTCAGGAAAAATTTGGGTTTGGGCGTTGCTATTTAACGACGAGCTGTACGGATGCTCTCGAAATGATAGCTATATTGTTGAACATCGGCCATGGAGATGAAGTCATTATTCCGTCATTTTCATTCGTCTCACTCGCAAATGCATTTGTGCTTCGCGGAGCTGATATTGTTTTTATTGACAGTAACAGTAAAAACCCCAATATTGATGTGGAAGCGTTGGAAGGCCTGATAACTCCCAGAACCAAGGTCATTGCGCCGATTCATTATGCGGGTATTGCTGCAGATATGGACAGAATTATTGAATTGTGTCAGAAATATGATCTTTTCCTGATCGAAGACGCTGCCCAGGCTATCGATTCAAAATTTAATGATAAACCTCTCGGCAGTATTGGAGATCTGGGGGCCATGTCCTTTCATGAAACAAAAAACATTATTGCAGGTGAAGGCGGATTATTAATCGTCAATAATGACAAATATATTGAGAGAGCGGAAATTATCCGGGAAAAGGGGACGAATCGTTCAAAGTTTTTCCGGGGAGAGATTGATAAATATGGTTGGATTGATATAGGATCTTCTTTCCTGCCTTCAGACCTGATCGCTGCATTTTTATATGCTCAACTTGAAAATATCAACTCAATTCAAACACGCAGAGCCGAGATATGGAACCGTTATTATGGCGCACTCAAGCCTTTGGAAAATGATGGGAAACTGATTTTACCTCATTTACCTGACTTTGCAACGAACAATTATCATATCTTCTATTTTGTCTGTGAAACTCATGGAGTCCGGACTAAATTGATGAGATTTCTTGCGGAGAAAAGTATTAATGCAGTATTTCATTATCAACCATTGCATTTATCACCGTATTTTAAAGACAAATATAAAGGTCCGGAGCTTGTAAATAGTGTCCGATACGGGGACTGTCTTCTGAGATTACCCATGTATTATGAACTGACTCCGGATATACAGGATGAGGTTATCGATTCAATTATTAAATTTTACCAGAATTAATCCGTTTAACAATTATTTAAAGAAATCTATATGAAAGCTGTTATTTTAGCCGGCGGTTTTGGGACCAGACTATCAGAAGAGACCAAGGTTAAACCGAAACCCATGGTCGAAATTGGGGGCAAGCCGATTCTCTGGCACATAATGAAGATATTTTCTGCTTATGGAATCAAGGAATTTATCATCGCCCTTGGGTACAAAGGAGAATATATTAAAGAATATTTTTATAATTATTCAGCTATTAATAACGATATTACTGTCGATCTGCTGACAGGCGAAACCACCATTCACGATGGTGAAAATCCCGACTGGAAAATACATCTCATTGATACGGGCCTTAATACGCAAACCGGAGGCAGACTGAAGCGCTTAGAACACTGGTTTAAAGATGATGAATCTTTTTATTTCACTTATGGCGATGGCGTTGCTGACATTGACCTCAACGAATTGTATAAGTTCCACCAGTCCCATGGCAGGCTGGCAACCGTGACAACAGTAAAATCACCGGCTCGATTTGGGAGAATCACATTTAACGACGATATCGTAACTGAATTTTATGAAAAGTCAAATCAGGCTGCCGGTTGGATCAATGGCGGATATTTTGTGTTAAGGAAGGATGTGATCAAATATATCGATGGCGATGACACACCATGGGAGAGGGATCCGGTCGAAAGATTGGTAGCTGACGGATAGTTAATGGGGTTTAAACATGCAGGGTTCTGGTCCTGCATGGACACAATTAAAGAGAAAAATATTTTAGAACGGCTTTGGCAATCAGGCAGGGCTCCCTGGGTAATATGATAATCACTTATTTAGTACATTGAAAATGAAAATACTGTTGACAGGAATTGATGGATATATAGGATCAATTGTCGGTCCGCGTCTTGTTGCTCTGGGGTATGATGTGGCCGGGTTGGACACGGGTTATTACCGCGACGGCAATCTCTGTCACCACTACTATGAGTTTTTCCCACAGATTATTAATAAAGATCTTCGTCTCATTACTGCCAAAGACCTTGAAGGATTCGATGCTGTAATTCATCTGGCGGAATTATCCAATGACCCTTTGGGAGAATATATTCAGAAGGTCACCTACGACATCAACCATGTGGGATCGGTTAAACTTGCTGAAAACAGTAAAAAAGCCGGTGTAAAAAAGTTCATTTATACATCCTCATGCAGTGTGTATGGAGTCGGGAATGAAGCAATCAGAACTGAAAAATCAGGTGTAAATCCGCAGACCGCCTATGCCAGATGCAAGGTGATGGTTGAACATGATGTAGCGGAATTGGCTGATGAACACTTTTCGCCGACATTTTTGAGGAATGCCACTGCGTATGGAATTTCCCCAAGAATGAGGTTTGATATTGTGTTGAATAATCTGGCCGGACTGGCCTGGACAACAGATGTGATCAAACTTTCAAGTGATGGAACTCCCTGGAGGCCCATTGTCCACATCAGAGACATTGCAAAAGCTATTGAGTGCGTCCTCCAGGCTCCGCTGGAAACAACTCATAATCAAATATTTAATGTTGGTGATACAGAAGAGAATTTTCAAATCAAAGAAATTGCAGAAGCAGTTGCCGAAGAATTTCCCAATTGCGCTTTGACGATTGGGCAAAGTGAAGGCGATAACAGAAGTTATCGTGTATCATTTGACAAGATTAATACACAACTCCCCGGGTTTCGGTGTGAGATGAACCTGAAAAAGGGAGCAAAAGAGTTGAAAGAACTGTTTAAACGGATAGAGCTGGATAAAACAATTTTCAATTTCAGAGCATTTACAAGACTTAAACAGATAAAATATTTGCTGGATTCAAACCAGGTGGATGAAAATCTTTTATGGGGGAAAACGAATTTTGAGCGGTAATAACAAATAATTGATAGTACATGAAATTAGTCCGGACAAAACTAAGCGGCGCCTACATAATTGAGGCTGAAAAAATTGAAGATGACAGGGGTTTCTTTGCACGAACGTGGTGTGAAGAAGTTTTTTTAAAGAAGGGTTTGATCAGTAAAATTGTGCAAGCAAACCTGTCTCATAATCATAAAGCCGGTACCCTTAGGGGTATGCACTATCAGCGTTCTCCCCACGGAGAGGCCAAAATAGTTAGATGCATCAGGGGAGCAATATTTGATGTAATTGTCGATTTAAGGCCGGACTCAAAAACTTATCTAAAATGGTTTGGTATAGAACTGAGCGCCGAAAATTATAAATCCCTGTATGTTCCGGTGAACTTTGCGCATGGATTTCAAACCCTCACTGATGATGCTGAGATATTTTATCTCGTCAGTGAGTACTACCATCCCGAATCCTCTACCGGGTTGCGATATGACGATCCGGCGATTGAAATTCGCTGGCCTCTTGGAGTTACCGAAATCTCTGAAAAAGATTCTGCCTGGCCTGATATTATTACACATTAAACAGCTATTTATGGAAAAATTAAATAACAATTTGAATTGCAGATTTTGTGGACATCCCCTGGACCACGATTTCATTGATTTGGGTGTATCACCTTTATCCAACTCCTATCTGACTGAAAATGACCTTCAAAAAGTAGAACGGTTTTATCCACTGCATGCTTTTGTATGCAATAATTGTTTTCTGGTGCAACTTGGAGAATATGGAAATCCTAAAGAGATTTTCTCCGACTATGCTTATTTTTCATCTTATTCAACATCCTGGCTGGAGCATGCAAAAAATTATACAAATTCGATGATCGGGAGATTCGGGTTTGATAAAAACAGCAAGGTCATTGAAATCGCAAGTAATGACGGATATTTACTGCAGTACTTCAAAGCAAAGGGAATAAATGTTTTGGGCATTGAACCTGCTTCGAATGTTGCAAAAGTTGCAGTTGAGAAAGGTATCCCCACCAGGGAGATCTTCCTGGATTCATCAACCGGCGCACAACTCAATAATGAGGGGGTATCCGCAGATCTGTTAATTGGGAATAATGTTCTGGCTCACAATCCGAATTTGAATGATTTTGTAATCGGAATGCGTTCAATACTGAACGAAAAAGGTGTGTTGACTATGGAGTTTCCGCACTTGCTAAAACTGATGAAGTATAAACAATTCGATACCATATATCATGAACATTTTTCCTATTTTTCTTTTGCAACTGTCCAGACGGTTTTTAAAAATCATGGACTATTTATTTTTGATGTAGAAGAACTCCCCACACATGGCGGTTCAATTCGGATTTATGCCTGCCATGAATCAGATAAATCTAAAGCAAAGACAGACGCTGTGGAGCTTCTGCTAAAGAAGGAAAAAAAATATGGACTTGACAATATAGACCATTATCTGACCTTTAAAAATCAAATTATAAAATTGAAAAATTCAATTTTAAATTTTTTACTGAAGGTTGCAGAAGAAAAAAAATCGGTTGCGGCCTATGGTGCTCCGGCAAAGGGTAATACACTGTTGAACTATTGCGGAATCAAAAGTGATCTGATTAATTTTACAGTTGACATTAGTCCTCATAAGCAAGGCTTGTATTTGCCGGGTTCCAGAATACCAATTTACGAACCGGAAAGAATCCGTGAAGAACAACCGGATTATGTCGTAATCCTGCCCTGGAACTTAAGCACGGAGATCATGGAACAAATGTCATACATCCGCAAATGGGGTGGGGAATTTGTCACATTTATTCCGGAGGTTAGGGTGCATCATGAGTAACTCGGTTAATAATTATGGTTGAGTCAGAGTTGAGGGCCTTAATGACTGAGCTCTACCCAATTTGCCGCAGCATTACCGGTAATGGTGTCAGAGATTCACTAAAAATCTTGCAGCGATATATACCGATAAAGATACATGAAGTACCTACCGGCACAAAAGCCTTTGATTGGACCGTACCCAAGGAGTGGAATATCAAAGACGGCTGGATTAAAGATGCGTCAGGAAAAAAAATTATTGATTTTAAATCCTCCAATTTGCATGTTTTAAATTATTCTGCTCCGATCAAAAACAAAATCGGGCTGGAGGAATTAAAAGAACACATATTTACTGATCTTGATCATCCGGACTGGATACCCTATAGGACCTCGTATTATCAGGAAACCTGGGGATTTTGTATGGCTCATCACCAGTTCATTGAACTCAGCCCCGGACAATACGAAGTTAACATAGATACCACCCTGAAAAATGGGCATTTAACTTACGGAGAGTATTTCATTAAAGGCGAATCCGATGAAGAAATGATCATATCCTGCCATATTTGTCACCCCTCTTTATGTAACGATAATTTATCCGGGATCACATTGGCAACATTTCTTGCCAGGCAGATGAGACAAAGGAAACTGAAAAAATCGTTCAGATTTCTTTTCATACCCGGTACAATCGGGTCGATCGTCTGGTTGAGCCGAAATGAACATTTGTTCTCAAATATTAAGCAGGGGTTGGTGCTGGCAAATCTTGGTGATAATGGCCCCATAGTTTATAAAAAAAGCAGAATCGGAAACTCTGAGCTAGACAAAACAGTAGAGTTTGTATTGAAAAACCGGCAAGTAGATTACTCGATACGTGATTTTATGCCATACGGATATGATGAGAGACAATATTGTTCGCCGGGTATTAATCTACCGGTTGGCCGTATAACCAGAACACCACATAACGAATATCCGGAATATCATACTTCAGCTGATAACCTCGATTTTGTGGATGATTCCAGCCTGGCTGTGTCTTTGGAGATTTTACTTGAGATTACCGAGCTGGTGGATGGTAATCGTAAATACATGAATCTGCAACCCAAATGTGAACCTCAGCTTGGACGGAGAGGTTTATATGAAGCTCTTGGAGGAAAATCCGGAGATAAGATAAATCAGCTTGCAATGCTGTGGGTGCTGAATTATTCGGATGGAGAGCATTCATTGCTGGATATTTCCAACCGCTCCAATATCGAGTTCAAAATAATTTCTGATACGGCCGACCTGCTCCGGGCACATGGTTTACTGGAGGAGGTTGTATATAGATGAGCCTTGCAGGTAAAACAGCCGTAATTACGGGAGCCAGCAGCGGTATCGGCTACGCAATTGCCTGTCATATGGCAAGCCTAAAAATCAATTTGGTTCTGTTGGGCAGAAATACCAGCAAATTGGAAGAAATGAGGTCTGTTTATCAGGACCGGGTATGTGTTGATGTATTCAGGACAGATTTTCTCGAAGAATCACAAATTCAGGAAACTGCCCATCAAATTATTGAAAATATCGATACTATTGATATCCTTGTTCATAGCGCCGGATTGTATTCGAGAGGAGAATTCACCGCTTCATCAATGTCTGCATTGGATGAGCTTTACTTAGTGAATTTAAGAGCTCCTTTTTTATTAACAAAACTTCTGCTGCCAACGATCAAAAAAAAAGAAGGTCAAATTATTGTTATTAACTCAAGTTGCGGCTTAAAAGCAAATGCCGGAATAAGCCAGTACTCTGCCGTCAAACATGGCGTAAAGGCCATGACCGATAGTCTTCGTGGGGAGGTGAATAAAGACGGGGTTAGAGTCTTAAGTCTATTTTTAGGAAGGACCGCAACGCCGATGCAGGCTTTCGTTCACAAGTTGGAGAAAAAATCATATCATCCTGCTAATTTTATTCAACCCGAGGATGTTGCAGAAATTGTAATTTCGAGTCTTAATATTCCCCATCGTACCGAGATTACGGATATAATTATTAGACCTACAATGAAATTAAGCTGAGTTAAAAATGTACAGCGGAACGATGAACCCCGATCCAAATAAGTGCAGAACTGACGAAAAATGAAGGCAGAAAGAGAAATGGAAGATCAGTCCCGGCAAAATCTTATTTTCATCTTTTCATTGCCACGGTCTGGTTCTACATTGCTCCAACGGTTATTAGCTGCTCACACAAAGATAAAAACCTATGCAGAACCCTATCTGCTGCTACCTTTGGCAGAATTGGACAACCTGTCAGATCAATATTGGTTCTACGGGAAGCGCTGTAACACAGGTGTGTTAGATCTCATTGATGGTCTTCCCGGTGGAAGAGATGAATTTAATCAAAAGTTAAACAAGTTCATTAAAAGTATTTATTTTTCATTTTTGGGGAAAAACGAAAATTATTTCCTCGATAAAACTCCACATAATTACTATATAATTCGTCAGATCAGTAACATTTTCCCCGAGGCGAAATTTATTTTCATTTTCCGTAATCCCCTGGCGGTTTATTCATCATTTAAACAATCATTCTACAGGGGGCATAATATTACCAATAATTATCTGGTAAAGGATCTCTACACGGGACCGGGCAATTTATACGATGGATATGCACTTTTAAAAGATAAAGCCGTCAAAGTTATTTTTCGGGACCTTCTTACAAACCCAGAACGGGAGTTGAATAAAATCATGAAATATCTGGATTTAGATTATGAACCGGGTATGATGAAAGAATTTCAAAATGTCACCTTCAAAGGGCATGTCAATTGGGATAAAACTTTTAAATTTAATTCTGTAAATTCGCAACCTGTTTCAAAATGGAAAAAATATACCGATTCATGGTTTGAAAAATCAATCAACAGGAAATACATTACATCAATCGATGAAAGATATATTTTAGAGTCAGGGAATTCTCTCAAGGGCTTATTAAAAGAACTACGGTCGATTAAAGTGGCAAAATTGGGTATCGCAAACATGCTTGATTATTGTTTTGCCTATCTCTTTAGAAATTTTGTGAGCCAGGAAACACGCTTAAAACTGCAGAAGATGTTTGCTCATTTTTTTTATGTTTTACATTTGTACGGGGTTGCCGACTACCTGGATAGTTATGGGAATTTTTAGTGGGATCTCGTTGCTGGTCATTACTTAGGAGCTGACTTTGTTGGAATCATTGAAAAACAGACTTTCGGAAAAATTATTATGGAAACTCTGGCGCATTAAGGATGCTGTCTCCTATTCATTTATTAAAATATTAAACCTGCTCGGCTTTAATGTATATAGTATATCTGATTTTTATTCACCGATCCCTGTACTCAGTGAGCTCAAGAAAAATAAAGCCAGATGGAGTAAACCCAGTCAGTTGGTTGGCATCACTGTGAATATAAATGAGATGAAAAAATTAGTATCCGAACTTGCAACACTGTACGGCGATGAATTCGGTAAATTGGATTATCAGACCGAGAGTCGAAAAGGGTTTGGCAGAGGGTTTACGGAGATTGATGCGGAATTTGTGTATTTCATGATCAGATACTTTAAACCCAAAAGATATTTTGAAGTCGGATCAGGGTTGTCAACGCATTTTGCCAGTCTCGCTGCGCAGCAAAATCAGCTTGATGGTGCAAAAACCAAAATTGACTGTATCGAACCCTTCCCATATCAAAATCTGTATCGTGTCCCCGGAATAACGATCATTAAAAATGAAGTACAGGATGTGGAGTTCGATAAATTTGAAGAGCTGGGAGCAGGTGATATATTTTTTATTGATTCCACACATGTTGTCAAGATTGATGGTGACGTACCCTATCTATATCTTGAGGTCCTGCCGAGATTAAAGAAGGGTGTAATTGTTCATATACACGATATTGCCTTCCCGTACAACACACCTTATCCAACGGACTCATACATATTTAACCGTAAATCTAAACCCTGGTATTTTACGGAAGTGATGCTGCTGCAGGCCTTTTTGGCCTTCAATGACTCGTATAAAATATTAACATCTATACCTTACATTCACTTTTATGATGAAAAATTTCTTCAAAATACTTTAAATAATTACCATGAGATTTATCATCGCATGTATCCGCCATGTTCAATCTGGCTGCAAAAAATTAAATAGCAGACTCATTCAATCCATAATTGATGCCTGAAATAACCTTAATTATTACGACCTATAATAAGGCTGCCCTCTTAAACGAAGCTCTCAAGTCTGTATTGAACCAAACGGAATCGATACACCGTATAATCGTCTTAGACAACTGTTCTTCCGATGGGACCGAAAAAATCGTAGATAAAGTATCAGGAGTTGAATATATCAAAAATTCAAAAAATATCGGAATGATCAACAACTGGAACAAGTGTTTTCAGATTTGTAAATCGCAGTTTCTGTGTATCTTGCATGATGATGATATTCTGGATAAAAGGTGGCATGAAAAATGGGAAAAGGCCTTAACAAGGGAAAATGAAGACTGCGCTTTTTATTTTTCAGCAGCCGGTATGATCAATAACAAACGGAGGTTGTTATCTGAAAGCAAATTGTTCGATAGTCGTAAATATCCGCCAGGAGCGATATACAGGGATCTTGTCAAAGCACGAATGTTCAGCTTCCCGGTTTCCGGTACAACCATTTACAACATGTCGGTTCTAACTGACGAGGATCGGTTTTTTAGGCAGTGGGACAGCAAGATCAATACATATCCCGATATTGAATTTCATGACAGAATTGCTAAAAAATATCCGGTATATTATTTAAACGAAAGACTGTTTTACAGCCGACAGCAATATGCTCCTAACCGTTCCGAAACACTGGGTGTGGATACAAATAAAGCATACTATAAATCATATATCGCTGCTGTTCTTCCTTTTTTGATCAGAATGTACGCTGACAAAGAGTTCGCAAAAGAGAATTTAAACAAATTATGGTTGCATTATTATTTTATCTCCGTAAGTTTTGCAATGCTTTACAGGGATAAAACCTTTATATCAAATGTGTTTGAGATAAAGAAAAAATCAAAACTGGATATTTCGTACCTTTTTTTGCCGGGTATTTGGTTTAAAGATTTTTTTAAATATCTCCATCGGCAGATTTTCCGCGTGTACATTTGACAACAAAATTATTTAGTTATTAACAGAAATTTATTTTATGGAAATCTCAATTGTAACCTCGCTTTTTCATTCTGACAGATATATAGAAGAATTTTATATAAGGATGACTAAGGCAGTGAAGCAGATCACCGAAGATTATGAGATCATCTTCGTTAACGATGGCTCACCGGACAGGTCGCTGGAGAAAGCGGTCAATCTTTATAACCGTGATGAAAAAATTACGATTATTGACCTGTCACGGAATTTCAGCCATCATAAAGCCCTGCTGACAGGATTAAAATACGCTTCCGGAGATAAGATTTTCCTAATTGACTCTGACCTTGAGGAAAGTCCCGAATTAATTGGAGAATTTTATAACGAGTTTATAAACAGTGACGCCGACTCCGTTTACGGTGTTCAAAAGAGGCGAAACGGGCAAATAGCATCAAAGATCACAGGCAATCTCTTTTATATATTTTTCAATTATCTTTCGGGATATAAAATTGCCAGGAATCAGATGACGGTAAGGTTGATGAGCCGTAGATTTGTTCAAAGTCTCTTAAAATTCAGAGATAAAGAGGTCTTTCTGCCGGGGCTAATCTCAATGACAGGTTTTGTACAAATCCCATTTTGGGTTTCAAAAAAATATAAAGGCAATTCAACTTATACATTTAAACGAAAGATATCTCTTTTTGTAAATTCCATTACATCATTCAGCAGCAAGCCCCTACTGTTTATATTCTATTCCGGGATATTGATTTTTAGTATATCAACTATCTTTGCTTTGAATCTGATTATTAAAAGAATTTTTTTCCGGGTTTATCTGACCGGTTGGCCCTCGCTGATGGTATCAATTTGGCTGTTGGGAGGTATTACTATACTAAGTATTGGAATTATAGGTATATATCTCTCAAAAATTTTCATGGAAACTAAAGACAGACCTTTAACAATCGTGAGAAGAATCTACTCACATGCTGAAGATACGGAAAATTAGAATATGATGCAGTCAGTTGTAATAGATGACAATAACAGGCTGGACTTTTACGACACCCCCTGGAATACCAGAAGTCTGGGAATGAAAACCAGAGAAATATGCGCTTTAGAGTTCTCACATGTCGAATCGCTTAATACGCTGTTAACCAAACTTGATTATAAAAATGAAGTTGACGACATTCAATTGATCTGTTTAAGGATTCAAGGACAGAACCAGCCTTTAAAAATAACCCTGCAACAAAATGGTTATCGTTTTGTCGAGACATCTTTAAAGATGAAATTAAATAATCTTGAGCGTACAGATTTGTACAAAGAATTCGGGACAAATATTAACATAGAACAACCGGCAGAGCAGGATTTTGCTCAAATCCGTAACATTGCCAGGGATGACTTTGCATTCGGGCGTTTTCATGAAGATCCGTTAATTCCAGGGGAACTGGCCAGAAACAGATATTATCATTGGATTGATGAACTCACAAAACAGGGAAAGGAATTTCTTATATTCAAAAAGAACAACCTGGTTATTTCATTCCTGGCTTATCAAAAAATGAATTCGGATGCAGAGCTCATCCTTGGAGGCAGCAAAACATCCCATGGTTATATATCATATTATTTTTGGAGTACCATTCTGGATTATTTTAAAAAATCAGGTATCAGGAAAATTCGAACTACTATCTCTGCGGCAAATTTGGGCATCTTAAATCTTTATATTAGATTTGGTTTTACAGTTGATGAAACTTTATTCGGTTTTCACAAACAGTATGACCGGTAATGGTTTAAAGAAGTAAAGAGTGATCAATTTTAACTTATATAGAAACCAGTGAAGGGTATATGAAAAAACAATTGGGAAAAATGATCTTCGATCAGCTTGTTGATATCAAGGATGATTATTTGGATTTAAAAGAAGAGCAGACAATTCCCATTTACGGGATGGATGGAAAACTTGACAGTCTTGAGCTTGTGAATCTGATTGTCAACCTCGAGGAAGCGGTGTACGCTAACTTTGGTATTAATGTCACCTTAGCCGACGAAAAGGCATTCAGCCAAAAAAGTTCACCTTTTCTCACGGTTCACAGCCTTTCAGAATATATAAAGACCTTATTGGCGGCAGTATCCGATGAATAATATATTTTTGATTTCCGGTACACGAAAAGGGATTGGCCGGGAACTATGTCTGCATTTTCTTTCAAAAGGGGCAACGGTTATCGGCTGCAGCAGAGGAGAGGGCAGTATTCAAAACGAGAATTACTGTCATTATTCTTTAGATGTTTCGGATGAAACGGCGGTAACGGCAATGGTACGGGAAATTGCAGAAAAGTTTGGTAGAATTGATGTACTTATTAATAATGCCGGAATCGCATCAATGAACCATATACTTTTGACCCCTGTTTCAAGCGTAAAAAAGATTATCAGCACAAATTTTATCGGTACATTTATTATGACCCGGGAAGCGGCCAAATTAATGACCAAAAACAAATATGGCAGAATTGTTAATATGGCAACGGTAGCCACTCCACTCAGATTAATGGGCGAGGCAATCTATGCTTCCAGCAAAGCGGCGATTGTTAATTTTACAGAAATAGCTTCAAAAGAACTGGCCGAATTTAATATTACGGTTAATGCTGTCGGACCCACACCGGTTAAGACTGATTTGATCAAAAATGTACCCAAAGCAAAAATGGAATCTCTTTTACAATTACAGGCAATCCATCGATATGGGACCTTTAAAGACATCTTAAACTGTATTGAATTCTTTATTGCTCCCGGAAGTGATTTTATTACCGGGCAAACGCTCTACCTCGGAGGTGTGAATCCATAGCAGATATGCACTGGTTCATCGAAACCCTCTCTAAATTTAACCGCAACACAGCATTCATCTATAAAGGTAACAGTGTCGGGTACGATGAGTTAAAGCTTCTTATCAGCCGCTGCGACGGCTGGCTTAAAAACGAAAAAATAACCCCGGGAGCGGTGGTTTTACTGCAGGGGGATTATGCACCTTATACGGTTGCAATGCTGTTGGCGTTGCTTGAAAATAAAAATATAATAATTCCAGTTGTCACTCAACTGACTGAAGATGTCCGGCAAAAGATTGACCTCACAAATGCAGCTTGGCTGATAAAAATGTCGGATGCAAAACCGATCTTTTCAGAATTAGATACAAATAATGTTGATTCCCCTCTAATTGATAGATTAAAAAAAAATAAATGTCCGGGTCTGATACTTTTCAGCAGTGGAAGTACGGGAAAATCCAAGGCGATGGTCCATGATCTTAATAAATTGCTGGAAACCTATCGTAATAAATCTGAAAAGAAATTAAATATACTCATTTTCATGGGCTTTGACCATATAGGTGGTTTGGACACACTTTTCAGGGCCCTGTCAATCGGCGGGACAATTACTATTGCCACGGACAGATCTCCCCGAAATATTTGTTCATTAATTGAAAAGTACAAAGTAAATATTCTACCTGTCACGCCCACATTTTTGAATTTGCTTCTATTGGATGAATCCTACAAAAATTATGACTTCAGTTCACTCAAGATAATTGGCTTCGGAGCCGAGCCTATGCCAACATTCCTTCTGAAGAAAGTGCGAACAATATTTCCGGATATTGAATTACAGCAGAAATTCGGAACCAGCGAAACTAATGCCATCCGTATAAAAAACCGGGCTCCCGACAGTCTTTTCTTTAAGATTGACGACCCTCATGCCGCCTATAAAATCGTGGACAACGAATTATGGTTAAAAAGTACTTCTCAAATACTTGGTTATCTGGATGCTTCAACCCCTGCCCTTGATGAAGAAGGCTGGTTCAGAACGGGTGACCTTGTGGAAACGGCAGATGATGGAAGTATTAAAATCGTCGGGCGCATCAAAGGAGTGATCAATGTAGGTGGAGAAAAAGTATTACCTGAAGAAGTTGAAGCCCTGCTGATGGGGATGGATGAGATTAGTGATGCACTGGTGTACGGGGAAGCAAATCCGCTTACAGGACAAATTGTCGTTGCGGATATCATACCCGCCCGGCAGACAAAAGTGACTGATATTAAGAAGTGTATCCGCACTTATTGTAAAAATAAACTTGAAAGTTACAAAATACCAGTGAAAGTGTTTTTAGTCGATAAACTTGATTACGGTAAAAGAATGAAAAAAAGACGCTATAAATAAATACATTCCATTGAATTCACCACCAAAGTTGTAAGTAAACCCGGCCCCAGATAGGGTCAATTATTGTACTCTGATAAACAATTTCCCATCAATCAACCGGATTAAAGTGTTACGCCGGCACTCATATAATCTCTTAAATCCGGTTATTTTAACCACATTCCTGGAAATAATTTCCTACTTTAAATAAAGTGCCTCCTGTTTTCAAGGAGGCTAAACTCTGCATATGTATTATAAAATAATGATTTAGATTACTCTGAAACATCAAGTGATCCTATTTACTCCACCCTGAACAAAACGGCATATTATTTGACTTTTAGGGCATAGATGATCATGCGTCAATTATTTTGGACAGCCTTGATATGACGCCCTTTTAAGTAAATAACTTCAGCCTGAGTAACGGAACTATATGAGTGAAAGCAAAGAAATAACACAGACAATCAGAATCCAGCAGCTGGACCAACTTTATGAGCATCTTCCAAGTGTTCTGCCGGTATCAATCATCGTTTCGATAATACTTGGTGCTGTCCTGTGGCCGGTCACTGATCACTCAGTGATAGTAATCTGGTGGCTGGCGGTCACATTGACTTCAGTGCTGAGATTGGCGATTTCGACCTTCTACAGAAACGACGAAGCAAAGTTGAGCAATACAGCGGTTTGGTATAAACGCTATTATTTATTAGCCACTTTAGCCGCCGCAACCTGGGCAGCGCTGGCATTTGTCGCTTTTCCCCACGATGATCTTTTCAGACAATTTTTAATAATTTTAGTGCTGGCCGGTTTAGCAAGTGTCACAGTTGTCAGCATGGCATCAATGTTAAATGTGGTTATTACTTATGTTTCTCTCCTGCTTCTGCCACTGGCTCTGAGACTTGCCATGCTTGGCGATGGATTGCACCTTGTCACCGCTGCGATGGTTTTGGTGTATTTACTCGTTCAGATGGTCAGTGCATTAAAAACAAATGCGACCCTGAATGAAATCCTGCAGCTTAGATTCGATATATTACAGAAGGACAAAGATAAAAGAAAATCCGAAGAATTGTATAAGACGATTGCAGATAATTTGCCTGTAGGGGTTGCAATGGTCTATGGGACGGGCACACTTCAATTAATGAATAAAAAACTAAGTAAAATATTCAGTGCAGACCCAAGATCAATGATCGGGAAAAATATCACTGAACTGCTAGTACAGATTAAAGACGATAAATATCTCGTTAAGCTTAGTGATTTCCTTAAATCAGGAAAACAGTTTGTCCATGAATCCGATAAACTGAGACTCAATTCTTCGACTGAATATTTAAGATACAGCGGAGTCACAATCCGATTGAAAGAAGAAGAGCAGGAAGCATATATACTTCTTTGTACCGATATCACAGAAGAAAGGTCTGCAGTTAAGTTGGTGGAAAAAAGTGAGCAGCGGCTTAGAAGCATTATTGATCACAGCAATGATGTTTTTTATATCCATGACGTCAACCACAAAATGGAATATATCAGCCATCAAACACGTAAAATGTTTGGCTACGAGCCGAATGAAATGCTGA
>JAJRUW010000066.1 GCA_024277615.1 Fidelibacterota bacterium
AAATGCCGTTCCGTCACAGTCACCATTACAGTCCATGGCACCGTTGAAATCAGCCGGAAGTACACAGTCGCCGCAGTCATCTATGCTTGAATCGCCAAAACAAACACCGGCACAGTCCTGATCGCTGTTGGCTGTATGCCCGGTCAAACCTTCGGAACAAACATCACAATCGTCCACAAATGCCGTTCCGTCACAGTCACCATTACAGTCCATGGCACCGTTGAAATCAGCCGGAAGTACACAGTCGCCGCAGTCATCTATGCTTGAATCGCCAAAACAAACACCGGCACAATCGGCATCCGGTCCCGTAATGAATCCGGAGCCATCGTCGGTATTAGATCCATAGCAAACACCGCAGACATCTTGAGCACCATTATAGGTCATGCCTGTATTTCCTTCGGTACAATCTTCGCAGTCATCCACTATTGCGCCACCGAAGCAATCGCCGTTACAGTCTATTCCATAATTGAATACGAGACCGGTAGTTCCTTCGACACAAGAACCACAGTCATCTGTAATTGCAGTCCCAAAGCAAACCCCAGCACAATCCATATCTGCGTTGCCGCCGTCACAGACGCCACAATCGTCCATGGCGTTATTAAATGTCAGTCCAGTGTCACCTTCAACACAATCACCACAGTCATCGATGACAGCTGACCCGTTGAGAACTCCGTCACAATCTATGAAGGAAATAGGAATATATTGCACATCGGTAATATTCGGTCCGACTTCCGGGAAGAAGTCAGCCGTTACCATCATGTCCCCTGCAGCAGGGTTATGGAACAAAGAAGCAAGATTTACAAGGGAAGTATATCCCTGTGTTGTCGCACCCGGGTCTCCACCCGCAGCATAGGCAACATCAACCTGCACACCAACAATTGTCCTGACGACATCCCGGTTACGAGCAACGAGTCCGGCCGGCTGCATTCCGATGAAATATGTAGGATTGTTGGACTTAATAATCACGATGTCACAGTTGATATAGTCATTAGGGTCTCCCGGAGGTGGAAAACTTGATAATCTTACAACGACTTCCAATTCTGTATCCATTGTTGCGTTACAGGTGTAACCCGGTCCCCAACCACCTGCACCCTGAGCATATGCCTCGTCACAGCCGCCGTCAGTGAAGACGGACGAACCAGTACCCACTACATCGTTCACTGCAAGTCCCGTAAAATCAAAATAACCACCTTCAGTCGTCACCCTGAATAAATCCGTATCAAATTCACCAAAGTCCTGCTGAACGGTAATGCCCAGGTCGGAAACAGCAAATTCGAGATTAGGGTCAGGATTCAGGTCATAGCTGATGACAGGAGTATATTCCTGTGCTAGGGTCACAGCCATGAGCAATGAGATGGTTAAAAAGACGCGTTTAAACATGTGCTTCTCCTTTTTCTTTACTTTATTTATATTGTTAAAAATTGCTCAAAATTGAACTTTTATAAATGTCTATTCAGGTATTTCGGATAAATTTTTTCTCTCCATGAATATATAAATACCCATACAGCTTGGGAAAGTTATAACTTCTTATCGAGTTTTTCAAACTAAAAAGAATAAATCCATTACATTTTTAGGAATCTAATCTGAAAATATCGCTGTAAAATCACCGATTATCAGAAGTCATCAACTTTCAAAACTGAAATTTTTACCGAATCCTTCCCCCTTATGAGACAGATTTCATTAATTTCACCATGATTGCATTTTGGATATGCATTCTATTTTCCGCCTGATCAAAGATAATAGAATATGGGGCATCACAGACCGCATCCGTTACTTCAACCCCCCTTTCAGCCGGGAGGCAATGCATAAACAGAGGGGTTTTCCCCGTCGCGGCAATCAATTCTTTATTTACCTGAAAGTCCTGAAATATTTCTCTGCGTTCCTCCGCCTCCTGCTTCTGCCCCATGGAGGCCCAAACGTCGGTATAGATCACATCCGCATTTTTAACCGCCTCCTTTGCATCATGATAAATCCCGATATCAGACAGCCCGGCACGCCTTGCCTCCTCTAACAGAGCTTCGGAAGGCTCATAACCCTCCGGGCAGGCTACCGTGAAATTGAAGGGCAGCCGCATCGCCAGTTCAAACCAGGAGTGCACGATATTGTTGCCATCTCCAACATAGGCAATCTTGAGATCCTGCAGATGCCCCCTGTGCTCATAAATCGTCAGGATATCCGCCATGATCTGGCACGGATGATTAAAATCAGTCAATCCGTTAACTACCGGGACGGAAGCATATTCTGCAAGTTGCAGAATATGATCATGCTCGAAAAGCCTGGCCATGATCATGTCATTATAACGACTCAACACCCTTGCAATATCGGCTATGGACTCTCTTTTACCGATTCCAATATCCGCCGGGCCAAGAAATAATGCATGCCCGCCAAGCCTGAAAAAACCGGATTCGAAGGAAACCCGCGTCCTGGCTGAAGGTTTGGCAAAGATCATCGCCAGGGTTTTCCCGGTAAACGGCGTATAGGCCTCCCCCGTTCTGAATTTCTTTTTGAGCCATTTTGCCAGTTCCAGGGTTTCCCAGATTTCTTCGGTTGTAAAATCACTTACATGTAAAAAATCTCGTTTCAACAGTACTCCTGTAAATTTTATAATATGTAGCGGCTTAAATCCTCATCTTCTATGATTTCACTCAATTTTTCAGTGACAAATTTAATGTCAATTTTTACTTCGGATATACTTTTATCCGGCAGCCGGAATAAATAATCATCCAGCAGTGTGGTCAGTACGGTATGCAACCTTCTGGCGCCAATATTTTCCATTTTCTCATTAACTTCCCAAGCAATTCTGGCTATCTCCCGAATTGCTGAACGTTCAAATATGAGCTCTACATTCTCAGCTTTGAACAGGGCCTTGTACTGCTTTATGAGGGCGTTCTTCGGCTTGGTCAGGATCTTGATAAAATCATCCCAGGTAAGGCTTTCCATTTCGACTCGGATCGGGAACCGGCCCTGCAGCTCCGGAATCAGGTCAGAGGGTTTGCTGACATGAAAAGCTCCGGCTGCAATGAAAAGGATATGATCTGTGCGAACCTGCCCATATTTAGTGCTGACCGTGCATCCTTCAATGATTGGCAGGATATCCCGTTGTACACCCTCACGAGACACATCCGGTCCCTGACCACCGTATTTCCCTGCCACCTTATCAATCTCGTCGATGAAAACGATTCCGTTATTTTCAGCCCGATCAATGGCTATTCTGACAACCTCATCAAAATCAATCAGCTTTTCGGCTTCTTCCTCCAACAAAACCTCCCGGGCTGAGGAGACTTTCATTTTACGGGTTTTATCTTTTTTGGGCAGAATATTGCTGATCATATCCTGAATATTGCCGGTCATTTCGTCCAGTCCCAGAGGACCGACAACCTGCATTAGCGGCATGGCGGATGATTGTGATTTTATTTCGATGTAACGGTCTTCAAATTCCATATTTTCCAGTCTTTGCCTTAGCTTTTCCCGTGTACGGGCCTGGCGCTCCTTAACTTCATCGACAGCGTCTTTATCAATCACCGGGAAAAGATAATCCAGAATGCGTTCGTTAACCTGTTGCAGTGCTTTTTGCGTTACGGTTTTTTCTTTTTCGTTTTTAACCTGCTTAACCGAAACCTCAACCAAATCTCTAATCATCGATTCGACATCTCTGCCCACATAACCGATTTCGGTAAATTTAGAAGCTTCCACCTTTACAAATGCCGCTCCCATCAGGGCCGATAATCTCCGGGATATTTCGGTTTTACCCACTCCTGTGGTTCCAATGAGAATAATATTATTAGGTATGATCTCATCCCGCATGGGCCTCTCTACCATTTGCCGCCGCCACCGGTTCCGCAAGGCGATGGAAACCGCCATTTTTGCTTTGGTCTGTCCCACAATATATTTATCCAGTTCTCTAACAATTTTCTTCGGTGTCAGATTTTTCATTGATTTTCCAGAATTGTAATATGGTCATTTGTATAAATGCAAATTTTAGCCGTTATCTTCAGGGAGTCCCTGACAATTTTGACGGGATCCCTGGCCCCTGATTTTATGAAGGCGGAGGCGGCGGCAAGCGCATAACCGGACCCGCTTCCGATACTGACAATTTGATTATCCGGTTCAATGACATCACCGGAACCTGACAGAATAAAGGCGTTTTTTGAATCCATGATGGCCAGCAGGGCATCCAGCTCACGAAGAATCTTATCCGTGCGCCAGTCTTTGGCCAGATCGACAACTGCTTTTTTCAGATTGCCGTGCATTTCATCAAGTTTAGTCTCAAACTTCTCAAAAAGGGCCATGGCATCTGCTGCCGCTCCGGCAAAACCGGCCAGAATTCGCCCCTGGGCATAGCTGCGAACCTTTATGGCTTTCGACTTCATCTGTATATCACCAAAAGTGATCTGCCCGTCACCTCCAAGTGCCACTCTGGAACCGATCCTGACTCCCAGAATTGTGGTTGATCGGATATTTCCGTCAGACATTAAATTTCCTTTCTCAGTCGGGCAACCGATAATTTCAGCTGTTACCGGTATTTGGATACGGTCCTCCGGGCTACCTGGTAGCCCTCTTCGTTTAGCATAGCTGTGAGTTGTTCATCACCGATCGGATCCTGTTTATCCTCATTATCGATAATTTCCTTTATTCTGTTTTTCACGATCGTATTCGATACCTTTTCACCGCTGTCCGTGAGAATCCCTTCGGAAAAAAAACTTTTCAGCTCATAGATCCCAAACGGAAGCTGTACATATTTGCCGTTTGTTACCCTGCTGATCGTGGAGATATCCATTTTGACCACTTCAGCGATGTCTTTCAGCACCATGGGTTTTAAATCACGGCGGTCCGTATCATCGAAAAAAACATCCTGTTTCTCAATAATTGCCTGCATGACACTCATCATTGTGTGCTGCCGTTGACGGATGGCATCCAGAAACCATTTCCCGGATTCGAGTTTCTTGTTCACAAACTGCCGAACCTCGGCATTGGATTTATGATCCTTCAGCATCTCAATATAACGTTTGCTGATCCTCAGTGAAGGCAGCGTAGTATCGTTGATATGGATTTGCCACTCGTCATCAAGTTTATCCATGATGATATCCGGAATGATATAATCTTTGTCCGATTCTTCAATACTGGAACCGGGCCGGGGATTCAACTGGGAAATCACCTCCATCGCTTCCTGAAGATCTTCCCGCGTACAGCCCAGATTCTGGATTATCTTGGAATAGCGATGATTCGCAAAATCGTCAAAATAGTCCCTGATAATCTGTGTTGGCAGATCGTTTTTCCGGTTTGCTTCCAGTTGCGCAAGAAGACATTCCTGCAGGTTGCGGGCTCCCATTCCGGGAGGGTCAAGTTGCTGGATCTTTTTCAGGACTGCCAGAATTTCACTTTCCTCGACCTGAAACCGGTCTGCGATCAACAGCAAGTCGGCCGTCATGTAACCGTCATCATCTATGTTGCCTATGAGTTGTTCGGCGATTTCGAGTTCCATATCCGTCGGGTTTAGGTCATTAAATTGTTCCAGCAGGTTTTCAGAAGCCGTTTTCTTCGAGACGAGCAGCGGCGTATAATGTTCTTCCTGTTTTTCCCGGGGCTGTCTGTATTCATACTCATCAGGGTCCCCTAAAAGTTCTTCCCAGTTGAAATCCGTCTCTTCTTTTTTTTCATCACAGACATCGGCAGCGACATCGTTTGACTCCGCTTCATTTTCTTCGGCATCGGAACTTACTTCGGGTTCAAGATCGGCTAATTCAAGGACGGGATTCTCTTCGAGTTCCTGGAGAATTCTCTGTTCCAGGATTGCAACATTCAACTGCAGAATACTTGCCTGTAAAACCTGTTGAGGGGTCAGCTGTTGTCTGAGTTCCAGCTTCTGTTCAATTTTTACCATCAGTTATCAAAATCCATTTTGAATTTACTTCCAAGATAGAGTCTTCTTGCGTCTTCATCCGTAGTGAGTTCCTTGGGCGTTCCCGATTTCAGAATTTCTCCTTCATACAGCAGATATGACCGATCGGTGATTGTCAATGTCTCCCGGACATTGTGATCGGTGATCAGAATCCCTATGCCTTTTTCCTTTAATTTTTTTACAGTTTTTTGGATGTCCTCAACTGCAAGCGGGTCCACGCCTGCAAAAGGTTCATCCAGCATCATAAAATCCGGCTCCATAACCAGGGAACGCGCAATCTCAGTTCTTCGCCGCTCACCGCCCGATAAAGTATATGCTTTACTGTGACGTATATGAGCAATTGAAAGTTCATCCAGCAGTTCTTCAAGACGTACTTTTTGCTCCTTGCGGGTAAGCCTGGTCATCTGAAGCACCAGCTGTAAATTTTTTTCCACCGACAATTTGGTAAATACAGACGGCTCCTGCGCCAGATAACCGACACCGTTTCGCGCCCGCTTGTACATGGGCATTTTCGTTATCTCACGCTCATCCAGGAAGATCTTCCCGGAGGTTGGCCTGATCATTCCCGTAATCATGTAAAATGAAGTTGTCTTACCTGCCCCGTTGGGACCCAGCAGCCCGACAACTTCACCGCGTTCCACGATCATGGAAATATCGTTGACAACATTTCTCCTGCCGTAGGTTTTCACCAGATTTTCAGCCCGTAATTTATGATAGCCGGCCATAACTATTTCAACCAGCGATTTGTTACACCGGTAGGTTTATCAATACGCCAGTTGGTAAGATCCATATCGGATTCAAAACCAACACCATAGATAGTGTCCTGTAAACTGGTTGTGAACATTACAGAATCCTTTGAGGTTACGACCCGGTAACGATTATCCCAGACTATGCGCGAGGTGGTCAGGGTCAATCCGCTGTCCGACTCAACAATGACATGCCCATAAGATTCAAAATTATTATTACTCTCATTGATTGCAGTTGTATCTGAAAACAGCACACTCACATGCTCACCGCTTTCGTTAAAAAAATCCGTCATCACATGACCGGAAAGGATTGCATTTTCATTATTATTCTTCGTTAACTTCTCAGCCGTACTGGTGATGACGACCTGCTCTCCCCGGCTGATAATGATCCTGGGAGACCAAATTTCATGATCTTTAAAGAGATTTGTGGATTTCCCCGACAAACTGTTCAGATCATGGGGACTGCATGCCAGCAATACCAGTAAAAGTAAATATCTCATCCCCGGTAAACTTCCGAGCGCATTTGTTTCAGAGTTGCCGTCAATCTGTCCTGTCCTGCCAGGATTATTTCCACAACGGCCTGCAACACGCCCTCACCACCACGGAGATCAGTAAGTTGATCGACTACTTCCGCCACCAGCGAATGGCAGTCTGCCGGTGCAAAAGCACAGCCGCAGTCTTCCAGCACCGGTATATCCACGAGACCATCCCCGATATAGGCGGCCTGTTTGGGATCCGTCTTGTATTGTGCGCAGATCTCGTGAAAAGCATTCAGTTTATCCAGACGACCCTGTAAACAATAGCGTATGTCCATTTCCCGGGCTCTGATCGTCGTCGTTTCGGAATGCCTGGCCGATAAGAAGGCGACGGGTATTCCCGCAATCCGGGCCAGCGCAACCCCGGCACCGTCTTTCACCGTAAACTTTTTCGATTCCACCCCGTCACTATGGATTTCAATACTGCCATCCGTGAGGACCCCGTCCACATCCGAGACCAGCAACCTGATATTCCGCAGCTTTGCTCTGATATCAGGATTTTTCATAACTATATTCTGCTGCTGCGGCTATGAATTCACGAAATAAGGGGTGGGCTTTTACAATCCTGCTCCTTAGCTCAGGGTGATATTGCACACCTACAAACCAGGGATGATTCGGGAGTTCGATGATTTCAACGAGATCGAGGGTTGTATTCCTGCCGGCGAGGATCAGACCATGTTCTTCAAAAACGGGAATATAGTTATTATTGAGTTCGAAGCGGTGACGATGTCTTTCACGGATGATTTTTTCACCATAGGCCCGGGCGACCTTTGTACCGGATTTAATCTCGCAGGGATAGGCACCCAGCCGCATGGTAGCGCCTTTGTCGCGCACTTTTTTCTGACTGTCCATCAAATCAACAACAGGGTTCGGACAATCCTTATCGAATTCTGCACTTCCTGCATCTTTCAAATGGCAGACGTTGCGCGCAAAATCAATCAGGGCACACTGCATCCCCAGGCATATTCCCAGGAAGGGTATTTTTAATTCCCTGGCGTACTTTGATGCCTGGATCTTGCCTTCAATTCCTCTGGTTCCGAATCCGCCCGGGATTAGAATACCATCAACTCCGTCGAATTCATCTGTGACCTCGCCCCGGGTTTCCAGCTCTTCCGTATCTATCCAGGTTACCGAAACACGGGCATTATTTTCGACACCGGCGTGAATAAAAGCTTCAAGAATACTCTTATAGGCGTCGTGCAGGCTGTTATATTTTCCGCAAATTGCAATATTGACCTGTCTTTTCGGATTTTTATAGATTTGAATGAATTTTTCGAGGTATTCAATATTGTTATGAGATTGTAATTCCCCCGTGAAATTCAACCGCCGGGCTACCTGAGTGTCGAATCCCTGTCCGTGGAGTACCAGCGGGATTTCATAGATGGTGTCAACATCCGGGGATTCGAACACCATTCCGTCCAGAACATTGCAGAAAAGACCTATTTTTCGTTTGAGTTTATCATCCAGATGGTGGGTCCATTCGGTGCGGCAAACAATCATATCCGGTTGCAGACCGATTTCCCGCAGGAGCATAACGCTGTGCTGTGTGGGTTTAGTCTTCATCTCGCCGGCTGCCCGCAGATAGGGCAGCAGCGTCGTATGGATGATGAGAGAGTTATCACGTCCGTAATTCAGACAAAACTGACGAATCGCTTCGAGAAAGGGCCGGCCTTCAATATCGCCCACAGTCCCTCCGACCTCGGTAATAACCACATCATAATCGCCCTCACGATTTACACCTTCAATGCGGCGGATGATCTCATCGGTAATGTGCGGGATCACCTGGATTGTCTCGCCCAGATAATCGCCGTGTCTTTCCCGCACCAGCACATCCCAGTAAACCCGGCCCGCAGAAGTTGTATTATCGGATCGCAAATTAACATCGATAAACCGCTCGTAATGACCGAGGTCGAGATCCGTTTCCGAACCATCATCGAGAATAAAGACCTCCCCGTGCTGATAGGGATTCATCGTACCGGGATCCACATTCAGATAGGGATCGAGTTTCTGTATCGTAACCCTCAGTCCCCGGGACTTCAGCAGATAACCCAGAGAAGCGGAGACGATACCCTTTCCCAGTCCGGAAAGAACCCCCCCCAGTACAAATACCCATTTGACGGGATTTTTATCAGACATTATTGATGTCCTTTGTTTGTGAGAATAGTCAATATTTGTGAATTTATTTACTGCACTTCGAGCAAAGTTCCCGACCGGGTGATGAGGTTGTTACGCTTCAAATAAGTAATAACCGATCGAATACCCTGAAATTTCCGGGATGAAAATTAAGAACATTGAAATTAATTATTGGTGTGATTTTTGTAATCATTTCAAAATCATCCAAAATCGATCTGGTATTCTACACAAATGTAATCAGGCATACAGAATATTTTTATCAAAGCCTTTGGGACAATTTGCTTAATTTTGCAGGGATTAAATTCACACTAACTCATCCTGATCACGTTTGAGAAAAACATAAAATTGCAATCAAAAATATATCTTGATAATCAGGCGACCACGCCCGTTGACCCGAGGGTAATGCAGGCAATGCTGCCTTATTTTACGAAGCATTACGGGAATCCCGCCAGCCGAAACCATTATTTCGGCTGGGTCGCCGACGAAGCTGTAGAAATCGCCCGGGAACAAATCTCCGCCCTGATCCATGCTTCGGAAAAAGAAATCTATTTTACCAGCGGAGCTACAGAATCCAACAATCTGGCACTCAGGGGAGTTACAGAGATGTACCGCAACCAGGGGAACCATATCGTGACAGTGGTCTCGGAACACAAAGCCGTACTGGATACATGCGTCGATCTGGAGCAGCATGGTTGTGAAGTGACATATTTATCTGTGGACCGCACCGGACTGGTGGATCCGGAAAAAGTACGCAGGGCCATAACGGATAAAACAATTCTGGTTTCCATCATGCACGTCAACAACGAGATCGGTGTGATCCAGCCCATAGCTGAAATCGGTGCAATCTGCCACGAGCAGGAGGTCTTGTTCCATGTGGATGCCGCTCAGTCTGCAGGGAAGCTTCCGATTGATGTACAGAAAATGCAAATTGATCTGCTCTCAGTCTCGGCACATAAGCTGTACGGCCCCAAGGGTATCGGTGCCCTGTACATCAGGCGTAAACAACCCCGGGTTCAGATCAAGCCACAGATCACCGGAGGCGGTCATCAAAAAGGTATCCGTTCGGGAACCCTCCCGGTGCCGCTCATTGCAGGCCTGGGAGAAGCCTGTAAAATTGCCGCCGCGGAGATGGAAACCGAGGCAGGGAGAATCCTGGCACTGCGGAATAAATTGCACGCCGGCCTCTCCGCAGAAATCCCCAACCTCGTGCTTAACGGCCACCCCTGTAAGAGACTGCCGGGAAATTTGAATCTGAGTTTTGCCGGAGCAGAGGGAGAATCACTGATTATGGGCATGCCGGATATCGCCGTCTCCACAGGATCCGCCTGTACATCTTCTGTCATTGCCCCTTCCTACGTGCTGAAAGCCCTGGGGCGCACCGATGATCAGGCTTATTCGGCAATACGGTTTGGCATCGGCAGGTTTAATACGGATGAAGAAATTGATATCACTATCGCTACAGTAGTAAAAACCGTACACCGGCTTCAAAAACTAAAGCGAAAATAATCCTGCACCGGACGCAGTAATGAGAGATCGCACGACAGACCTGCACAGATGATAATATCGGTTCGTATCAGTGTATTTTCAGAGTAAAAAGGCAGCTCTAAGATCTGAACCGGTCACAAATTGAACCAATAATCGACCTTCAAAAACAACGCATTGGTATAGTAAATCTCCTGGAATTCACCGGCTTCTGTATATTTCAGAAAATCACCAATATTTCTGAATTTCCTTCCGTTTACCTGTTTGTTGACGGAATACACAAAGTACAGAATAGACCCTGATCTATATTCCCATCTCAGTACAAAATTTGTGTTCAGGCTGGTATATTTGGAGAAAAAATTGACATCCCGATTGGGGTCCAGCAATTCTCCGGGACCGGGATCCGGAGAGTAAGGATTATACCCGGAAAACTCGGGAAACTGCCTTGCCGTAATCAATTCGCTGTAGTTACCGAATTCGTTACTGCTCTTAAAATACTCTGAATAGAGTTGCAGACTGATATCCCGGCTGACGTTCCCGGATGCCCATAGCGTATAAACTTCCCTGCGGTTATCCGATTCGGCGAACATGTAATGCAGCTCGTCGAATTCATCCGTCACGGGCTCCAGCCAGTGAAAGGTTTCATGAGAATTGCCAAAATTAGTGCTCAGGGAAAGATCAATGAATTCGGCAGGACGAATATCGAGATTGATATTGCGGTTCCAACCCAGATCACCCAGCCGGTTGCGGCCGAATCCGCCGGATACTCTCACCCGCAGGGGTCTTCTAAAATCCGAGCGGATGTACAAAAAACCGCCTTTTGCTGCCGGAAGTTTGACCTCCGGACCGAGTTCTGCCGTAGTCCAGTCATAGGTTATACGGTCGCTGTACAAGTCCGGGGTTGTATTTAGTCCGCCGCCGAATCGCCAATTGTTAACAAGTGTGACATGATAATTGACGTCCATCCGTCTGCCCAATAGCAGGCGGTCAATATTTTCCCGGTACTGATATTCCAGCTGCAAGGTAGCGTATTTGATGATCCCCCAGGGATCCTGACGGCGGAATTCGGCTCCGCTTTCCAGGGCCCTATAATCGTTACGCCTGTTATACCCTGCATGCCGAATGTCAAACGCCTTGTCAAAATAATCCATATCCAGCCATACTTTGAAGTATTTGGGATGTTTGTAGGAAAACTCACTTACTGCGGCAAGGCCCTGCTCACCCCCGCTGCGGCTGCCTGCAACCTGGTATTCCAGCATGACCTGGTTATCGACCAGAGAGATGAATCCATCGGACGAGATAGCGCTTGAGCTTTCCTCTTCATCGTTTGTATAAGTTCCCAAAAGCCCCAAATATGAATTGCCCTGAAGAATATCTTTGAGAACCCGGCTGACAAAAAACTGATCATTTCTGCCCTTGAAGAAACGCTTACCCCAGGACTCATCAGAATCCGGTGTGGTGAGTGCACCCAAAATACCGTAGGAATAACCTCCCGGTGTTTTACCGGTGATCTTCCCGGCAGACTTGATCATGGCATTGCGCTGGCCGATACGCCGGGAATAAAAAATCTCAATCGGAGTATCGAAAATTGTGGAGTTTTCCATGAAAAAGGGTCGTTTCTCCCGGAAGCGGGTTTCAAAATATGTGAGGTTGATCTCCGCCGGATCGGCCTCAATCTGTCCGAAATCCGGGTTCACAGTTATATCCATTGTGGAATTACTGCCAATGCCGTATTTTAAGTCCAGGCCGATATTCTTTAGAAAATTGCCGTAGGTTTCGATATTGCGGGTACTGCCGATCTCCTGCGGGTTATCCAGCAGGTCATATTTTTCATTGCTGGTCCCGGAGAGCAGGTAAGGTCTGAATTCCAACTGCTGCGGATCGGGAATATCGTGCAGACCTTTCAGGAGGCCGAACCGCGAGGCCAGCCCCTGAACACCACGGGGTTGTGCATTCCAGGATATGGTTTAATCCTTCCTTTGAATGTATCTGCTGAGATTCAAACCCCAGGTCATATCGGGAGCTGAAGTGAAGCGCAGGATGGAAAAAGGGATGCGCAGTTCCAGTGTCCAGCCCTCCGAATCAATCTGCACTTCGGAATCCCAGACCGTATCCCATTCGCCATCGAAGTCTGAATCGTCAAAGATCATAGCATCGACCTGAACTCCGGCCGCATTCACAACGAAAACAAATCCGGTTTGATGGTCAAAACGACTGTCAATGTCCACGCTGAACCAGTCGGAAGCGCCTTCGAAGCCAACCATCCAGTCATCCCGCTTGGCCAGCCGCCGGGCAATCTTATCCGGCTCTCTGTCAAACATGCGGACACCAATATAAATGTATTTGTCGTCATAGAGCATGCGAACTTCCGTGGCTTCGGTAGGTGGAGCCAGATTATCCGGGTCTTCCTGCAGAAAATCCCTGATCGGAACGGCCAGGGACCAGACTTTATCCATCAGGATACCGTCTATTTCAGGCGGCGTCGCCGTACGGCTGATGCGGCCGGTCTTCAAATACTCCTGCCCCCCAACCTGTGCGGATATCCCCTTTGCGCAAAAGCCGGGAGCAAAAAAAAGGAACACAATCAGTGGCAATAATTGGGTTTTTATACAGTTCATTATTATTAAAACATGGGACATATCATTCGTAAATCTATCCTTTCCATTTATTAACATCCACGAATAAAATTGTAAAAAAAAATGTTTCGGTACGAAAAAATTTGCCCTATCATGATAAAAATTCTGTGTAAATTTCTTTTCAAAATACAGGACTAACAAATCGCATTTTAGCGTAGTTTTACAGGTTGGCTGAAAATTGAATTGTTCATTTTGGGAGGTTTAATGAAAAGTTGTGTCTTAATCAAACAGGTTCCGGATGGCGACTCACCCGTTGTAATCGCCGATGATCAGGTTTCCCTTAAAAGTGCCGGGATATCCTGGACAACAAACGAAACGGATAGCTATGCTCTCGAAGAAGCCCTCCTGCTGAAAGAAGCCCATGGCGGTGAAGTTGTAGTGTGTACAATTGGAAAAGACAGCGCATTGCAGGTAGTCAAAGATGCCCTTGCCAAGGGGGCTGACCGGGGTATTTTCATTACTGATCCACAATTTGACCACCTTGATTCATATGGCAAAGCGGCGATCTTTGCGCAGGTGTTAAAAGCCGAAAATTTTGATCTGATTTTTTCAGGGCTCCAGTCAGATAATTCCAGCAATGCCCAGACGGGTCTGATCCTGGCTGAATTTTTGGGTACTGCTCACGCTACAATGGTTATCGGAACCGAATGGGTTGACGATTCAAAGATCAAAGTCAACCGGGAACTCGAAGCCGGCTGGTTTAGGTGGACTGAACTGGATTTCCCGGCCTCATTGACCATTCAGTCGGGGATCAACAAGCCTCGTTATGCTTCCTTACGGGGAATCATGCTGATGAAGAAAAAACCCATTACAACAATTACCTCCGGTGACCTGAAAATGGATGAAATCCCCACTCTGTCACGGATCAAAAAACTGTATATCCCCCGCAAAACCAAAGAAACCGTGTTTATTTCCGGCTCTCCTGAGGAAATTGTCACTCAACTGACTGATAAACTTGAAAACGAAATCAAAGTGCTATAGGACGGTATAATGAAAATTCTTGCTTTTATCCAAATCGATGACGGGACTATCAACAAAATGTCTGTAGAGACACTCGCCGGTGCCCAGAAATTAGCCGCCGCCACTGACGGCAGTGTCACTGCTGTGACCTTCGGTGCCGTTCCGGATGAACTTAAAACCTTTAAGATGAATGAGATCCTGAATATTCAAGCCGCTGAACTCGAGGATTACAGTCCGTTATACTTTATCGAAGCACTCTCAAGAGTCATTGCCTCTGAAAGTCCTGATACGGTCGTGTTCGGACATACATATCAGGTGCGGGACTGGGTTCCCCGTCTCAGCGCCAGGCTGAAGCTGCCCTTTTTGGTTGATTGTATCGGCTTCAAAACCGATGATGCCTTTACGGTTACCCGGCAGGTCTCCCAGGGTAAGATCAATGCGGACATGGCCTTCGAGATACCCGCTCTGATCTCTTTTCAGTCAGGAGCATTCAGGGCCGACGAAATTGAGCACGGAACAACTGCCGTTCGCACCCTGACTTTCGACCTTGCCGCTGTCCCCAAAACGATCCGTCCCGGAGAGAAATACCAGCAATCCGGAGGCTCGGTTGACCTAAGTCACGCCAAGGTGATAGTGTCTGTGGGCAGGGGAATCGGCAAAGCAGAAAATATCCCCATGGTTACGGAATTGGCCGATGCCTTGTCGGCGGAACTGGGTTGTTCCCGTCCCGTAGTTGACTATGGCTGGCTGCCGCACGAGAGACAGGTCGGGTCCTCCGGCCAGACGGTGACTCCAAAATTATACATGGCTCTGGGTATATCCGGCGCAATCCAGCATCAGGTAGGGATGAAAGGGGCTGATACAATCATTGCAATTAACAAGGATGAAAACGCACCCATTTTTGAAATTGCCGACATTGGAGTAGTAGCCGACCTGTTTGAAATCGTTCCCAGGCTGACAGAATCCATCAAAGAAAAAAAATAATCCGGCTATTTAATCGGCCCTGTCTTTTTAAGAGATCCTTTTTCAATACTAATCACACCTCTTATGCCCCTCAGACAGGTCCGGTTTAAAACTGCCGGAACCTGACCGTAAAGCCGGATGATGTCCCGGCAAAGGAGACTTTGAAAATGCACGAATTCAAATATGCTTATCCTGCCTATTTTTACCTCGTTGCGCTGGCGGCGCTCCTCTATTTTTTCTACAATTTGAGAAAACTTTGGGCAGCTTCGGCCGGTAAACCGGATCCTGCAGTAAAAATTAATATCGGCGAATTTTTCATCAATGGCCTGACTTTCGGCATATTTCAGAGACGAGTCTTCAGCAGGCGCTTTGCTTACCCGGCCTTAATGCACTTTTTGCTGGCCTGGGGATTTTTCATCTTATTCTTCGCCACGACTGTGGACTTCTTCGTCGCCAGAGGCTGGTTTGCAGATTTCCTGCCGCAACTTGATACACCCTGGTTCGCTTCCCTGAATGATACCGCCGGGTTGATGCTCATAGCCGGTCTGCTGCTGGCCCTGTACCGGCGGATGTTCAGCAAACCTGAAAAATTACCCCATGACTTGTTTTCGGGCCGGGGAAATTTTTTGGGTGATTCCGGGATCATTTTATTCCTGCTGTTACTGGCCCTGGGAGGCTTTTTCGCCGAAGCCGCCCGGCTGGCTGTTTACCAACCTCCTGCGGTTGAATACTCATGGATCGGCTATCCGCTGTCAGCCCTGTTTCCTGTGAGCAGCTGGCGGCAGTTTGAGCTGATACTATGGTGGTTTCACGCTCTTTCTGCTCTGCTTTTCATTGCTCTGTTGCCCCTTACAAAAATGTTTCATATTCTGGCCGCCCTGGTCAATGTGGCCCTCACCAACCGGCAGCTGCGGGGCAGATTGCGCCCCATGTTTGTAAGCCGGCTGATGGAGGATCCGGAAGCAGACCTTGAGAATATATCTCTGGGCGTGAGCCGTTCCCGGGAATTCCGCCGGAAACAGCTCCTTGATGCCATAGCCTGCACAGAATGCGCCCGATGTACGACGGTTTGTCCCGCCAATACTACCGGCAAGCCCCTGTCTCCCATGAAGATCATGACCGATATCCGGGAGCACCTCTATGCCGGCCAGTTCGGTAATGGTGAACAGAAAGACCTGGTGGGCGCAACCATCACGGAAACAGAACTTTGGTCATGCACTACCTGCGGAGCCTGTATGGCCGAATGCCCCGTACTTAATGAACATGTCCCCGCTATTGTGGATATGCGACGTTACCTGGTCCTATCAGAAGGCAAACCGCCCGAACAGGCCAGTGAAAGCCTGGAGAAAACTCTGAGCACCGGCAACCCCTGGGGTTTGCCCAAAAGTAATCGCCTGAAATGGGCAACCGATGCAGGACTCGATATTCCCGTTTTTTCCGAGAAGAAAAAGGCGGATGTGCTCTACTGGGTTGGCTGCGCCGGTGCCTATGACCCACTCAACCAGCAGGTGGCGGTTTCCATGATCAGAATCTTTGAAGCCGCCGGCGTTGACTATGCAGTTTTAGGAACTGAAGAATCCTGTACAGGTGACTCCGCCCGAAGGCTGGGAGAAGAATATCTCTTCGAAACCATGGCCCTGCAAAATATTGACACGCTCAACCGTTATGAATTTGAGGTCATCGTTACACCTTGCCCCCATTGTTTCAATACGCTGAAAAATGAATATCCCGCCTTCGATGGTAATTACCGGGTCATGCATCATTCGGAATTTATCAGTGAGTTGATTTCTGCGGGAAAACTATCCCCGGATAAAACGCTTTCCGGCCGGGTGACCTACCACGACGCCTGTTATCTCGGCCGGCATAATCAGATTTACTCTGCCCCTCGAAATGTTCTCGGAAAGCTGCTGAAAACCGAGGGCGGGTTCACGGAACTGCCCCGGCATCATGCTGACAGCTTCTGCTGCGGTGCAGGAGGCGGTAATATGTGGCACGACATTGAAGCCGGCTCACGTATGAATGTGAACCGCATTGAGGAGGTCATGCATTCGGGAGCCGATACGGTGGCTACCGCCTGCTCTTTTTGCCTGATCATGCTGGATGATGCCCTTAAAATCAAAGGGCAGGAGGATACTCTAAAGGTCCTGTACATCGCCCAGGTGGTGGCAGACTCCCTGCCCGCCTCCCGCAAATAGCAGTCCCTTGCGGGGGTAGCCCCGTCAAAACATATCTGACATCCGGCTCAGGGTAGCAGGGCGGTTAGTCTGCTGCCCAGAGGCAGGAGTACCAGGAGCACAATGAAAAAAATCCAGACCAGCAAACCCAGCATATTCAGCACACTGTTAATCAACAGGAGCAGATTGCCCCTTGCCGGCTGAATTTTAGCAGTGTGCCCTTTTTCAAATGGCTCCCCCTCCGTGAGATTCCGTACCGTCATGGCCGTTTTCAAAAAGGCCGCTTCAAGTTGGAATTTTGTATTCTTCGATACATCCCCCACTTCGACTCTGTCAAACAGAACCGGTAAACCTGCTGCAAAGAAGAACCAGGGCCTGTCCTGCAGCTGAAAATGGATGTGCGGCTCGGTTGAATGTCCAGAATTACCGCAGCGGCCCAGAACCTGTCCCTTTTTCACCGTACTGCCGGCTTTGACTGTGCAGCTGCCGCGTTTCAGATGGGCCAGAAAGCTGAAAACTTCGGGAGCATGACGGAGGACTATATGATTCCCCGCCATACTCTTTGACAGGATATCGATACTACCATAACCGGCACGCGGGTTATCTTTGAAATGATCAACCGCTTTCAGAACAACGCCGTCTGCCGGTGCCAATACTTCACGACCGTAAGCAGGATATGCGTCAGCCCGGTCTGAATCCGGATCACCCGCTCCGGGTCTGCCCCGGGGGTAAATAAAATCATAGGCATAACGCTGGGAGATCAAATTCCAGGAATGAGAATTGCCCCGGTCAATACCACCTCTCGCCACCAGCCAGGTGCCGTTAAAAGGAGCCTTGACCGGGAATCCGGTGCTGCCGCTACTCTTCCTGCGCAGAATTGCAACTACCTGACCTGCATTCTGCTGTAAACTTTGCCACAGACCAAAGGGATTAAAAAACTGCCATAAAAATACGGAAATGATATATTTCAGGATTGCCATACAATTTTCTTTTTGTGTTGCAGGATGAGCGCCGTAAACAGGCAGCGGTATTGTGGAAATTGCGGTAAAGCGGTTCTGCCTCTCGCATCATCCCTGATAAATTAACCGTCCCGGCTAACGGCCTGCAATGGCCAAATCGGATCTCCCGTGAGTTGTAGATGCAGGTCGCACACGAGTTCTTGTTGATTCCGAACTTTTGAACCACATATTGGCTTGCCTGAGGCTTCGGTGTGCGGAGAGCCTCGAAAGTGCAGATTATGTCCACAATCTTTCGAAGTTGAACTACTGACCTGCCGACGGAGCGGCATTGCAACTGCACGCCAAAAATACTCTCAGTAGCCCTCGGATTCACCCGTGGGATTTGAGATTTGCAGGAAACAACAGCCGTTTTAACAGTTTTGGGGATGCTACCGGTTTTTCTGTATGTACTACAACCTGGAAGCAGCTTCAGCCGGGAGGTGAGTTAACTCAGTTTTTTAATAATATGTCTGGCCAGGGATTCACTAATCTCACGATGCCTGGGTACGGGCTGACTCATTTTTGTTATTGGATTTTGATACCAATCATGGTTACCCCCATGTCGTATCAGAATACAGCCTAACTTTTTTAATGTTTTTACCAGATCTGTCCGTTTCACGCAATTTCTACCTCACCAACGTGATAAACATTCGGAATAGCTCCTGAATTTAAATCCGGATAAATTTCTTTTAAATTTTTGATGAGTTCTTCCAGGGTTTTACCCTGGGTTCTATAATCGGGAAATTCTTCCCAAAAACCGATAAAAAAGCCATCCTCTTCATAATATTTGTATTTGTGACGCTCCATTTGAACTCCTGTGATCTTTCCGGAATTTCCTTTTTTGATAAAGACTATTTTGATTCCAATTGGGTAGTCAAAATTATCCTCATTCCAGCTCATATTTTAGCAGTTTTGAAGCTTATCCTGCAACTTTTGATCTCCAATGTTTGGTTACTCATTATTTTTCCTCATTGACTACCGGATGTTTGAAACCGTTCAAATCCCCCAAATCAGAAGAGTTTTTGTCTGCACATAATCAGGCTCCTTTGAAGATGAGTTTATTGTCTCACAGGAGAGCTAGACTAAATTGTAAGCCACATACAATCTGCCGGGTAAAGTTTAAAACGGATTAACATATTTCACGGATTGATTCAAGCTCTCAAGATTGGTTGCTTTGGAGTGCAGCGACCATGTCAATTCGGCCTCGGTTACAGACTTCCCATCAACACTGTTGATGGACTCCATAACCCATTTTTAAGTTATATTGTCGAAACGGTGACGGACTCTCACATATTCAACCCCTGCGGGGTTGGTTTCCTTCTTCGTCCGAATCACGGATTCTCTCACGGATCACACCGATTTCACGGATTGATCCCAGCTCTCAAGATTGGTTGCTTTGGAGTGCAGCGACCGTTCACCCCGCCGGGACCGACTTGGGGGTGTCGCTGATTCATCAGGTGCGGGCTCGACCCCTTCGATGATGGTCAACATTAATTCCAAGGCATCCTGAAAATCGTAATTAGACAGACGAACACTTTTAACTTTTTTCTTTTTTCTTTTGACTCTTTCGCCCTGCGGGCAACTTTCCCTCTCCTGTCGAGGAGAGGGTCTGCCGCAGGCATGGGTGAGGTCAGAGATTTGCTACACCAAAAAAATAACCCGGAAGGGTTGAAGATGAATAAAGGTTGGATCAATTTCGGCTTCTCAATCATCCTATTTCAAAGTATAGATAGAGACTAATTCAAAATAATACTTTTAAATAGTCTCTATAATGTTTTAGAATCAGACCGTAGATAAAGGATACATCAAGCGTGAATTAGAGGAACCTATCCTGCGGCTTGCCGGGAAATTCCCCATTATTACTGTCCTGGGACCGAGACAATCCGGTAAAACGACACTGCTGAAACACTTGTACCCAAGCTATGCATATGTGACGCTGGAAGCTCCTGATGTACGGTTGAGGGTTCAGGCCGACCCTCGGGGCTTTCTGGACCAGTATAAGAACGAACCGCTGATCATCGACGAATTTCAACGCTTCCCTGATCTGGTTTCCTATCTTCAGGAATACGCCGATGCCCATTACCAGATGGGACAGGTTTTTTTGACCGGCTCGCAGCAATACGAGATCGCTGAAAAGGTGTCACAGTCCCTTGCGGGTAGAACGGCCATTTTAAAACTCCTGCCATTATCTCTGTCTGAGATCACAAACAAATTTCCCGTTAACAATTTGGAAGAGATGATGTTTCGCGGGTCCTATCCTGCCGTATTTCACCGCAAACTGAATCCGTCGGATTGGTATCCGTCTTATGTTGAGACTTATCTTGAAAGAGATATAAGAAAACTTCTCCAAATTGGTAACCTGGATAAATTTGCCTTATTTCTGTATCTTCTTGCAGGTCGTGCAGGGCAGTTGATGAATTTAAATAATCTATCCAGGAAAGCAGGTATAACCCAACCCACCGCCAGACAATGGTTCTCTATTCTCCAGACCAGTCAGTTGGTTTTTTTCTTAAAACCTCTGCATTGCAACATCAACAAACGTATTTTGAAAACACCCAAACTCTATTTCAATGATACGGGTATGCTCTGTTACCTGCTTGGATTGTCTTCTGTTAAAGAACTGCGGGGGCATCCGCTGGTTAGCACCATCTTTGAGAATTTTGTCATCTCGGAATTTGTAAAATTCAACAGTACCGCATCAGCCGTCAATCTGAAGCTGCTATACTATAGGGATAAAAATGGCCGGGAAGTGGATTTGCTCCTCGAAAGGGGAAATGGATTAGACTTATTCGAGATAAAATATACTCATACCATCCGTGGGGATCATTTTAAACATCTGAAGTATGTAGCAGAAAAAACGGAGACTATAAGCCAATCGGTGATCTACGCCGGCGAGCAGCGCTTGCCAAATGTAATTGGTTGGAAAGAGTTGTGCAATATCAGTGGGATATTAAAACTCTAACCAACTTTCAGAAAGTACGTATTAAAGGGGTCTCAAAGACAATATCGACATCCGGATGGTCACCGAACAGCTCTGCCATTTAATCCCGTCCTGGATATCTCCCTTATTGCTACGTCAAATAGCAAAGGATATCGCTCTCGCACCCCCGGGGAAAACCGCCATTTGCGGTCTGCCTGCCGTTTAAATCAGCTTGATTTTTTGCCCATCCCCAGAATGACTGGGATGATTATCACTGAGGCCAGGAAGCAGGAGCCCACACCGATGAAAAGGGCAATCCCCATACTGCCAAGCCCCCGATAGGTGGCAAACCACAGGGAGCCAAATCCCATCATGGTTGTAAGAGAAGTGAGCAGAACCGCTTTCCCCGTCGAGCGGAATACCGTACTTAGTTTCTGCTCGATACGGTAGCGGTGCAGAATATGCACGCCATCATCAATCCCGATACCGATGATCAGCGGAATGGCCATGACATTCACCATTGTGAACTGCAGGCCGGCCAACTGCATAAAACCAACCATCCAGACGGCTCCAAAGAAAAGCGGTACCATACCCACCAGTGCATATTTCAAATTGCGGAAATCGAAGTACAGTAACAGAAACACTGACACCACAGCCAGCCAGGTTGATTTTTCCCGTCTTTGGCGATCATATTCAGCAATTCCACAAAGATGGGCGGGAATCCCGTCGCCTTGGGAGAAATACTCTCGCAATCCGCCGCAAAGCTTTTCAGAAAATTGGTATCTTCCCATACATTTTGTTTGGGATAAACCGATATGAGGTAAATATCTCCGCTTTTTCCGATGAAACGTTCCCGGATTTCACGGGGCAGCAGATCAACTCTCAGAGGCTGGGTATTTGCCATGGCCAGTAAATCTGTTTTAAAGGTTTCGGCAAAGGTCCTGCTGAAATCGGTGAGTTTGTAGAGCACTGTCTTGCCCCTGGCCGTATCCACCAGCTGACTGAGCCGTCCTGTCATCAGCGTATCATCCGCTTCTCCCACTAGACGTTTGGCTTTATTGTAAACACGATCCTGCCCGCCGATAAAGGCCAGGTCCTGCAATTCGATGATATTAAATTCCAGACGTTCCAGCTCGTCCACCAGCGTTTTGGCAGCTTGCCGGTCCAGGCTGGTTTTGATCGGGGCCGCATTCAGATTTCGCCTCAGGTTCCTCACAAAATGGAAATAGTCTGATTTGTCAGCTGGATCCGGCAGAAAATCGGATATACTCTCTACCCAGCCGGCCGTGGAAAGCTCCCGGGCTTTTTCCGTGAGTTTGCGCACTTCGGGCAGGTCTCCGGCTGTGAGCAGGGCATAATCGGTAGAAAGATCGAAGGATGCTATCAGAGCTTTCTGAAGCCTGATAGATTCCAGCCCGACGGGCTCCATATTCAGATAATTATAATCCATCGTGATCCTGGAAGCATGATAGGCCAGGAATACGGAAACCAGCAGCATAACTACTGCCGATACGCGCCAGTGACGGGACAATTTTTCAGCCGATTTCCCGAGAAAAGCATAGGAAATATCCTTCTTCCCTCTGACCGAATGTCTTTTACGCAGAAGTTTTTCCCGTATCATGAGCAGCACCGGCAGAACAATCAAAGTTGCAAGCATGGTTACTACAATCCCGCAGCCGGCCACAAATCCAAATTCAAACATACCCCGATTTGAAGAAATCATCATGGTGAGAAATGCCGCACCGGTGGTTAGTCCGCCGGTGAAAATTCCCGGTCCTGTTTTTACCAGACTGTTACGGAGAGAATCCTCTACGCCGACGCCGGCGAAGCGGTTCTCAGTGTACCCTGAGATGATGTGTATGCTGAAATCGATACCCAGACCAACCAGAATAACCGCCATCATTACCGTCATGAGACTTAGAGAATCCACCAGCAAACTGGCAATCCCCATGGCCCAGACAACACCGATGACGACGGTGAGGATGGCCATGAAGGGGCTGCCCCACATGCGAAACGACAGGACGAAAAGAAAGAAAATACCCACCAGAGCAATCAGCGTGATGCTCATAGAATCCTCAGTGGAGGCTTTGATCTCGTCGCGACTCAAGACGATGGATCCCGTCAGACCCGCCGTTACGTGGAAAGCCGGAGCCTCTGCTTTCACCAGCGTTTCGATGCCGTTGACTGCATCCGTGAGTAATTTAATATCGTCAAACATATTAAAGGTCGGTTCTATCATGATGATCATCATGTCCCGGTTCGGTGAGATGAAATAGGTTTCCCCGATGGTGAGCGCATCCACTGCTTTTTCCGCCAGATCCGAAGTGTATTCGCCATCATAAAATTGCTGCATTACATCCGTGAAGGTCTCTATGCCGTCGAGAAACCGGACGGCGTCCTGCTCCTTTTTTCGGCTGCCGATAGAACCGTCGGATGTATATTCTTTTTCAAAACTGTCGTTAAGATGATTCAAAAAGGGGATTAGATTCGGGTCATCGAAAAGTTCACCGAAATTATCCAGCTGTGTGGATGTAAGCAGTTTCAGAGCGTTTTTTCGATAAAAATCCACAGGGGTCTGAACATCAACGCGATCCACCCAGTTTGTGAGGTCCTCGAGGCGGGGTGCAATATGCCGGGCGTAGGCCTTCATGTCCTCCGGAGTTCCCTACACAACGAGAATTATGTTGGAAGCGTTGGTGAACTCCTTCAATATCAGATTGAATTAATCCCCCTTGGGGTTGTTCTCCGGCAGCATATCTGTAAATCCCGGACTCATGTGCAGTCCCGAGGCCATTACGGCTAAAATGCAGGTAACAACCAGGATCAACCCGGCCAGCAGCCAGGTTTGCCGGGCGGCCTTTTCAGCCAGAAATTCTAATATTCTGTTGCGCATACTTTCCCCGTTATATAAAACTTAATAATAAAGACGCAATCTGATCCGGCCACCTAATTGCTGCGTCCCGAATTCCGAATTAGCGCTACCCTCGAAAAGATAAAGAGATATATCCGCATCCACATCCTCAAAAAGACTGAGGCTCAGCTGTGGCGCCACCACATAACTGTCATCACTTATATTCCGGATGCCCCAAAGGCTCAGGCTGTGGAGGTCTCCCAGGGGATAACGGAGCATTATAAACTGATAATCACCGGCCAGAGCCCGGTTAAATCCACCGAGATAGTCAAAAACACCCACGGGTGAATATCCGTCCTCAGGAGAATAGATTCCTCCCCGGTCATTGTGATAGCGTTCCAGCATGAAGTAGAATGAGGACTCAAAAGTGTAGTCCAGCCCTGCGGTCCATTCCGATTTGAAGGTTCCTGAATTTCCTGAGCGGTTCGCAAGAAATTCCGCCCAGACTCCGAGGCCCAATAATTCTCCCACGGCGGAGCCGCCATAGCCGTCGTAAGCTTCTGCCGTTCCGCTGGATTGAAAGGTCCGCCGGGCTGCCAGGCCGGTCAGCTCAAAATGCCCCAGCCGGGTCGTACCGGCGAGATAGGCCGTCACCGAACTACCATCACCGAAGGGCTGTGCAATGAAATCCAGGTCTCCCCTGCTGCCGGAGTACTGGAGCCTGAGGGCGGAAACGCCGCTGAGCTCATAAGTGGGATCCAGCATGTCTTTGCGGTTGAAGATATCCGTCGGATTCCAGATGTAGCCGGTACCGATGGAAAGAGGTTGTTTACCGACAGTAATCATTAAACTGCCGTATTCCAATACCGTATAAAGATACTCTGCAGTTAGAGAGTCCTGCATCACAAAAGTCGTATCAATGGAGGATGCTACGGGCAGGAAGTCGGATAACAACCAGCTGGTTTTGCCGAAATATCTTTTGGCCTCCAGGGTTGCGTAAATACTCACCCGCGCATCCGGATGCTGCTCCATATCCAGGCGGAATTTGTTATAACCGGAGTAAAACTGTGCTGAAGTCCTGATCTGATCTACTTCATGTTCTGAATAGCCGGAAAAGGCTAATTGCGCCTGACTGCTGCCGGTGAGGGCAAATAGAAAGAGCAGCGAAGCGACGCCGATATTAAAAGAAAATTTCATTTCTTTAAATTCCCTTCCGAGAAAAAATCTTTCGGAAATGATACTGAATAGGTCATTTCCAGGGTTTCCATGCGGGTTTCCGTACCATTTAGTTCATTATGCATCACCATGGTCATGGCCGTGGGGTAGCCCTCAATGAGCTT
The DNA here is from genome assembly GCA_024277615.1 of Fidelibacterota bacterium. Taxonomy (GTDB): domain Bacteria; phylum Fidelibacterota; class Marinisomatia; order SCGC-AAA003-L08; family JACNLC01; genus JAADGM01. The sequence continues at coordinate 25,639 of JAJRUW010000066.1, forward strand.
GATATCCTGCATGTAAAGAGTTTTTTCATGGACACCTTTAGTATTGTAGTATTTGATGACTTTCGGAAAAAAATCCTTTTTACCCAGTGTCAGAACCATCCTGGAATAACTGCTGCTGATCTCCGGTTTGGGAACAAATTCAAGTTTGTATTCGTCGGCCTTTTCAGCGGGCAGACGCCTGTGCGTATAGTCATCTTTCCAGGTCCTGCCGCCGGCAAAGTCTTCGTAAGCGAAATCACTGCCCTGGACTTTTTGTTTATTGGCGTGAGAGGCCAGCTTTCTCGTCCGCCTGGTTCGGGGAAAATATACCCAGATATCATCGGCATGGTTTGTCATTAGAAAAGCGGTACCCTTCACCTTATTGGGCTTGGTGTAGCGCATGAGAACATCCTCGCCTCCCTTGTCTGCATAATATTCATATTCCAGTGTCCGCACCGCACCGCTGCTGGTTTTGTTGATCTGACGGCTTAGACCCCGGGCATTCTCAGGCGTCATGACTACCAGCATGGAATCCACTATAGCTTCGGTAGTTAGCTCCTGTCCCAGCACGAGTGCGCCCAAGAGCAAAAGGGTGATGTATTTCATATCAGTTTCCTCCACAATATCTCATTTTCAGATGAGTGAGTACCTCATCCAGTGGGTAAGTTTCGTCAATAAAATAATGAAATCCGATCCCATCCAGAACTGCTGCCAGGATCCTTGCCTCGATAGAGGAGTTTTCAAAACCGACGGCTGCCAGCAACTCCTGCATTTGTTCCAGTTGTGCCTCAAGGAAGGTCCCGAAGCGATGCTGCACTGTTTCCAGCACGGTGGGCTGGGTCAGGAGCTGAGTGTATAATCTCCAGTAAGCTTCGTTGCCCCGGAGGAGTCCGCCGAAAAGATCGAATTGCCGGCAGAGTCTTTCAGCAGGGTCGGAAATCTCATGCGTTTCCGCAGAGATCCTGTCGATCTCCTCCAAGCCGATGCGGATTAATTCTTCAAGAATGGTCTGCTTACTGTGGAAATAATTATAGATCAGTCCCTTGGAAACTTTAGCCTGTTTGGCCAACTGCTCAATTGAAGTAACGTGATAACCTTTGGTAGCAAAAAGATCCAGGGCCGACTGCAGGATCTTCTCCCGGCTCTGACCTCTCATTTCCCGAAACTGTTCCGGTGTACGGGGCGACATCTCAAATCCTTTATTATTGACTGTATGGTCAGTCATAATTTATGCCTTTATGGCTGTTCGGGGCAAGGCAGGGGCATACGGACTGGACTTGATTTATTCTAATCCGGCATGACCATGTCCGGTTCACGGAGACAGTTATGAACGGCGGTCCGGCAACAAGAAAAGCCCCGGTATTACCTGAGGCTTTTCAGAGTTTGGTGGATTGTGCCCGGGGTGCCGGCGGCAATTAATCGCCGGCTGCTCTGGCTTTGCGGGATGAAGTATTCCGGGAAGTACGTCTGTCATTACTGCGGTTTGCTGATTTATCGTCCCTGCGGCCCGGAGTTTTGCGGAAATCACTTCGTCCCGATGCTCTGCGTTTATCGTACGATTTTTTACCGAACGAACGTACACTGGAGATACGTCCACCCTGCATGGCGATGTGAACTGAAACAATTTTCTTAATCAGCTCCGGATTCATGGTAGTCAGGATGATGGTTACGCCGTCATAGTTACTCTTTCGGTGCAGAATACGGGACAGATTGTTCAGAGCATCCGCTGAAAGATGCTGTTCGACTTCATCAATAAACAGAACCTTTGTATCAGCGGCAATTTTTGCAGACAGTTCAATCCAGCGTAATTGTCCGGGCGTCAGTGACCTCAGGGACTTTTCCATCAAATAAGTGATCTCCATTTTTTTACTGATGGCCTCAATGCGCTTGTCCATATCCCTTTTCGTATGAGTATAGCCGTTTAATGTTTTTCGCAAATACTGTGCAACGGTGGTCCATCTGGGAGGTTTAACGTTTTGTCCCACAAAGGCAATATTGTTAAGAAACTCCCTGCGGGGATACTGGCTGATATCTTTGCCCTCAAAGTTAATGCTGCCGCTGGATATGGGAATCATGCGGGCCAGGACTTCAAGAAAAACCGTTTTACCGGCAGCAGATTTCCCCGTTAGCGAGTAAATTGCGCCACGGTGAATTTCAAAGTTTTTGATATCCAGTGCGCGAAATTTGTTTTGTTGAACGAGAACATTTTTTATTTCGAATAAAGGTAATTGCATAATTGCTCCTTAAGAGATAGTATTTATAAAATTGCTGATGACATCAGATGCCGCATTTGCCCGGGCCACCTGGCTGCAGTTGACAGGAATCCCCTGTAATTCGCGCATTTTAGTATATTCGCAAATTATCTCATAGGTGAATTCGGGGTGAAACTGCACTGCAAAAACACTGTCACCATAACCGAAAGCCTGAATGCCCATGGTGTTTTCCGCCAGTAATTCCGCCTCATCCGGCAACTGCACCACGATATCTTCGTGAGTTTCATAGACCGTGAACTCCTGCGGGAATCCTTTAAAAAGAACCGAGGTCGTACCGGCCGCTGTTAAATGCAGGGACCGCGAGCCTACTTCCCAGCCTTTCGGATTCCGCGCCACCTCACCGCCCAGAGCCTGAGCGATGATCTGATGCCCGAAGCAGATCCCCAGGATGGGTTTCCCTGCTGAAGCGCCGCAGCGGATGAGTTCCTCAAGCTGAAGCATCCACGCTCTGCGATCCAAAACCGATTCACCGGATCCGGTGATTATCCAGGCATCTCCGTCAGAACAGTCCGGTGTGTCACCCAGGTAGATCAGCCGCGGTTCTATTTCCGCATCCAGGCCTGCAGCCTGCAGCCGGTACCATTCCAGCTTTTCACCGAATTTCTCTGCGATAGGACGAGGAGTTTGTCCGGCACAAATCAGGATCACTTTTTTCATTTGACGGCCCAATCATTTTTTTGCAGATAATAATCACAGATATCTCTGAACCTGCATGCCTCACACAGCGGTTGACGGGCTTTGCAGAAATGCCTGCCCAGTTCAATCAGATTCAGATGCAGCAGGGCATCCCGATTTAAAGGAATAAAGGGATCAACGGTCATAAATGTCTGTTCGGGACTCAGCTTTCGGGATGTGACACCCAACCGGCTCAATACGCGATGAACATGAACATCTACGGGAAATACCGCACGTCCCAGCGAGAAACAGGCTAATATTGCCACAGTTTTAACACCGACTCCAGGAATTTTAGTGAGTTCGGCAAATAACTTTGGAGTCTCCCAGTTGGCAACGGGGTCAAGGGTGTAACTGCCGAAATTAGCATGAGCCCATTGTAAAACCGCACGAATCGTCCTGGCCTTGCGCCTGGCAAGTCCACCGCTGCGGAGGGTTTCCTCCAGCTCAGGGAGTGGGGCTTTCCCCAACTCATCCCAATCCGCATAGCGGGCTTTCATGGCAGCATAACTCCGGTCGCGGTTGTCGTCATTGGTTGCCTGGGACAACACTGTTCTGATGAGACAATCCAAGGGAGCCTCTTTGAGGTGGCCGTATTCCGTGCCTTCGATTTTGAAGGCCGTAATGAGATAAGTGATTTTATCCTGTCGAACCATAACCTTTTGGTTTTGGGTTCGATAGGTCATTTGAGGTTTTCAAGGCAGGAGTTTCACCCTGCGAGACTCTCTGCCGGTATTAGAGCGAGGTTACTGTGTGAAGCTAGTTTTCCTGAGATTCAAGATATTTTTCTACTTCGATGGCGGCGGCACAACCCGACCCGGCCGCCGTTACGGCCTGGCGATATTTTATGTCCTGAATATCTCCGGCTGCGAAAACTCCCTCAACTGAAGTTCGAGTGGAATCGGCTTCCGTAACAATATAGCCGACCGCATCCGTTTTAAGCTGATCTTTGAACAGATCGGAGTTGGGTTTATGACCGATTGCCAGAAATACGCCATCCGTTTTGACCTCGCGGGTTTCGTTGGTAACCGTATCCCGCATGATGACGCCTGTCAGTCCCCCGTCTGCGGGGTCCCCAATAAATTCGGTGATCACCGAATTCCAGGCAAAGTCAATTTTCGGATGATTGAGTGCACGGGACCGCATGATCTTGGAACCGCGCAGTTCATCTCTGCGATGTACAATGGTAACTCTGGAAGCAAACTTCGTCAGGTAAATAGCTTCCTCAAGGTCCGAATCACCGCCACCGACAACCAGAATTTCTTTATCTTTGTAGAAAAATCCATCACATGTTGCACAGGCTGAAACTCCAAATCCCATTAATTTCGACTCCGATTCCAAACCAAGGAGTCTGGCCGTTGCACCGGTGGAAATGATGAGCGTTTCCGCCTGGTATTCCTTACCGCCGGCTTCGATTGTAAACGGCCGACGGGACAGATCGACTCGATCGACGTTTGCAAAATGAGTTTCAGCACCAAATCGCTGGGCCTGTTTGCGCATGTTATCCATGAGCTCAGGTCCCATGATACCTTCGGGAAATCCGGGAAAATTTTCCACCTCAGTGGTAATTGTCAATTGTCCTCCCGGTTGCAGTCCCTCAAAAACCAATGGTTCCAGATTCGCCCGCGCTGTGTAAATAGCAGCTGTTAAGCCCGCGGGCCCGGAACCAATAATAATGACTTTTCGAACCATATTTATTCCAACCTATCCAATTAATTCATCTAATACAGCGGTAATTTGTCCTTTGGGAACTGCCCCCACTATTTGTTTATGGACATTACCTTTAGAAAATATCAAGAGGGTTGGAATACTTCTGATACCGTATTTTGCTGCTACACCGGGAGTGTGATCGACATTTACTTTGCCGACCTTGGCTTTGCCGTTATAATCTCCTGCAATTTCTTCAACAACGGGTGCAATTACCCGACAGGGACCGCACCACTCTGCCCAGAAATCCAAAAGGACAGGTACGTCTGACTGTAAGACTTCACTTTCAAAATTATCATCCGTTATTTGCAGGGTCAGTTCTCCCATTTTTACTCCTGTATTAAGTTCAATTAAGTGTTTTCAGCATCAAACATAGGCATTAAATATATTTCACCCCCATCATTTCGTTTGATATCTTTTTTAGCTCTTTAGATAATTATTTATCCCACGGGTTACAAATAGTTTCCCCGATAACCCGTTCAGCTCTAATTTTGAAGGCGTTTTTTCATGAATATATTGAAGGAAGCCGGTGCAACTCCGGAGCTGTCCCGCAACTGTGATTCCGTTTTCGGATAAGCCAGATACTTCATTTCTAATGATTAACCTTCGTGGACTGAGGTATAGATATGCTTGAATTCAGCTGCCTCATCCGATACCGTTGGATGGGGCTTCTTTTTTACATAGGATCGCTTTTGCTGTCCGTCACAACCGCCGGCACGCTGCGGGAGCGGGCAGAAGGGATTGTCCGGGATGCCAGATCCGGATCAGCTCTGCCATCCGTCAGATTTGAGATCGGTGGTGCCGTGATGACCCGGTCGGACAGCCTGGGTTACTTTTCCCTGATAATTCCTGACAGCAGTATTGTTGTGACCTGCATTAAGCCTAACTACTGGATCACAGATTATCGCCTTTCCACCTCCCGGTTCAACGACTTGCGTTTACCGCCTGTGGCTTATGATATGGATGGCATATTCGTACAGGGAAGCCGCAAATCCGATAACACACTGCAACTGCCCCTCGCTCCGGTTCGTCTTGACTCAGGGCAAATCCCCGCCTATTCTTCATCGGCACAGGTCGTGAATCTGCTGCCGGGGATTTCCCTTAAAACCTACGGCGGCCCGGCCGGCGTGAGCAATCTTTCGATTTACGGCGGACAGGGTGACCGCATCGCTGTGCTTATAGATGGAGTAAAACTGAACAGTGAGCAAAACGGCTCAGCCGACCTCTCACAAATACCCGCCGAATTGCTGGATACGGTGGAACTCTACCCCTATGGCGCTTCAAACCGCTACGGCTCCTCCGCCATGACGGGTGTGGTCAATTTCAATATCAAAAACGAAGAACTGAAATTCCGCCAGTATCTCGGTTCCTTCGGCCGCCGGGGAACAGCTTTATTTGCCGGGGATGCCCGGGAGAAACTGTCCGCCGGGATTGCCGTGGGACGGAATCGATATGACGGTACTTATTCCTGGCACGAAGACGGCTCCTATTATCCCACTTCAAAGGGCCGGGACTTCGACGGCTTTCACAACACGCGTACACAGGATTTCGGGTACGCCAGCCTGAAAGGACGCAGTCTGCATAATCTAATCTACCGTTTTTCCGGACTCATTGTCGCCTCAAAACGCTCGCTTTCAGGGCAGATCTATACTCTGCCTTACCGCGCTGCTCTGGATGATCAACTTCAATTGTACACTTTAGAAGCGGGTTTGCCCGACTGGAGATTTTCCACTCATTACAAAGTGAGCGGCCTGCGTTACCGCAAAGCGGCCGGTACCGGACCGGCCATCGATACCGAATCCCACCTGTTCACCCGGCTGCATCAGGTTACTCTGTACCGCCACCGGAGTCGCTGGAGCGCAGAAGTTGAATCTGTGCGGGACATAAGCCGCAATCTGTCATTTGGTAACGTCTCACGTATCGACACCTCCAGAACTACACTGGCTGTCACCAACGAAAGCAGCTTTACACCGGGTAATTTTAAGATAACACTGTCCGGAAGGGCCGAACTGGAGTACC
>JAJRUW010000067.1 GCA_024277615.1 Fidelibacterota bacterium
CAGGTTTTTTCTCCCCCTGCCAAGGGGGAGATGCCCGCAGGGCAGAGGGGGTCCGGAATCCTCACACCCACAGCCGAGGCTGTGGGTTACTGCTCTCTTTGCCTTTTCCCGCGCTTCAGCGTGGGCTTCGGTGCACTCCAAAGCATCCAGCGTAACCCACGGATTTATCTGTGGGAAAGACGAAAAGAAGATATGCCATAACCGTTTTAACGGTTTGTAATTGAGGGAATGTAAAAACCATTGAAATGGTTAGCAGGGAGCAGGAGCACCAGCATCCCACGATTGAAATCGTGGGTTACCGTGTGTTCAAAAGGGGGAGATGCCCGCAGGGCGCAGGGGGTCCGGGTAGCAAGATAAAAGTTAAAAGTGCCTGCCTAACAGCCTGCTGGTTGGCGGGCGTGATTCGAGCGTATTTTCAATCAGCCCCCTGCACCCCTGCCTGCGGGCGGGTCGGTGCACTCCAAGATCATCCAGCGTAACCCACGGATTTATCCGTGGGAAAGACGAAAAGAAGATATGCCATAACCGTTTTAACGGTTTGTAATTGCAGGAATGTAGAAACCATTGAAATGGTTAGCAGGGAGCAGGAGCACCAGCATCCCACGATTGAAATCGTGGGTTACCGTGTGTTCAAAAGGGGGAGATGCCCGAAGGCAGAGGGGGTCCGGAACGGCCGTAAAGCCTGAAATTAAATGTATCAATTATGTAGAAACCATGATCCGTAATTATTATTGTGCGGGATTTAACATTGGACCCCTTCCCATCCGCAAGGCTCAAGGATTTAGCTCTCCCATGTCTGTGACTCATATTAAATTAATAGGTGGTAAAAGACACCAAATATAGAATAATCAACATCTCCTTTCAGCCTGAAGACAGCCGCCGGCTCCATCAGCTGATAGAAACTGTGAATACCAGCATCGCCCCTGAAGATCTTTATCTCAAGATTGAAGCTGATACACTGAATGTCCATCTGAATAAACTTGATCTCGAAAAATTCAGAGGGATCATCGCGCCCGACAGTGAGGAATTCCTGCAGATGATCATTGCTGAAATTGAGGCCATCCGCAGTTATGGTATCAAAGGGAAGAAACGTATTTATGTTGATTATAACAAAGAAAGAAAAGTTCGCAACCGCAAAGCCAAAGAGGAAAACCGCGGCAAATATTACTATGCGCGTGGCAGCAGTTTTTCAAAAGAGAACCGGAAACTCCCGGTAGCCTTTCTGGATCAGATTTTCTGCGGTGACAGTCTTGAAATTCTGCAACAGCTTCCTAATAACTGCATTGATCTGGTGTTCACTTCCCCCCCCTACAATTTCGGGCTGGCCTATCATGAACAGCAGGATGAGCATTTCTGGGAAAAATATTTCCAAAAGTTGTTCGCCATCTTCAGGGAATGTGTTCGTGTCCTGAAATTCGGCGGACGGATCATTGTGAACATTCAGCCTTTATTTTCCGATTATATTCCCACTCATCATATGATCAGCCAGTTCTTTATCGATGAAAAAATGATCTGGAAAGGAGAGATTCTGTGGGAAAAAAATAATTATAACTGTAAATATACGGCTTGGGGAAGCTGGAAAAGTCCGGCCAGCCCCTATCTGAAATATACTTGGGAATTTCTGGAAATTTTCTGCAAAGGTGAATTAAAAAAGCCCGGCGGCTGGGAAAATATCGATATCACAGACGAAGAATTTAAAGCCTGGGTAGTGGCAAGATGGTCAATCGCACCAGAGCGAAAAATGAAGGAGTTGGGGCATCCGGCCATGTTCCCGGAAGAACTCGTGCGCCGTGTGTTGAAACTATTCAGCTATCGGAATGATGTCATTCTTGATCCCTTCAACGGGGTGGGCACAACCACGGTAGTAGCCCGGACACTGGAGCGTCGTTACCTCGGCATAGATATTTCCGAAAAATATTGTGCCGTCGCCCGGGAACGACTCAAAGCGGCCGGGCAGGGCGAGTTCCCTCCAAAAAGCGAATGATTAAGAGTCCATAATTTGGCCTTTTATGCGAAACAACTAAGAAGTTATTTTCTAATTTGTCAGAGTTAGCAGAATAACTCCGGCAACGGCGATAGCAGCTCCCATTACAGCCCTGTGCGAAACATGCTCTTTACCGATAAATATTACGGAAGGGATAATAAAAATAGGTACCAGCGAAGTGATGGTTGCGGCAATCCCGGCGGTTACATAATGCAGAGCCAGCAGCGACAGGGAGACACCGAGAAAGGGTCCTAAAAAGGCTCCTGCCGTAAGATAGCCCAGGGCTGTTTTATACTGCAGGGCCCGGTAGATGTCCTTCCAGCCCTTTCGGAATGACAGGATTACCAGAAATCCGAGTATTCCGGCGATGACCCGGATCTGTGTTGCGGCGAAGGGGTCCAGAAATTGCCCCTTGTCCTGCATGCCATATTTACTGAGTACATAACCGCCGGCTTGTCCCACGGCGCCTAAAAAAGCGGCTAGTACTCCGCTACTGGTGAGTACACGGACTTTCCTGTTTTTGGTCGCATTCCCTGGCCGCTCGAGAATGACCCAGCTGACGCCGGCCAAAGTCACAAACATGCCGGCCCACTGAATGGGGAAATACTGCTCATGCAGAAAAGATAACCCAAAAACAGCAGATAGCGGAGCACTCAGGGTCATGATCAGCATGGAAATTCTGGGTCCGATTTCCACGAATGCCCGAAACAGGAACATATCACCAAAAGCGAACCCGATAATTCCGGATAATCCCAGCCAGAGCCAGGCATGCAGTGAAAAGTTGAGCGGTACAGGTGTACCGCGAATGACCTGGGAAAGCAAAGCAAAGAAAACAAAGGCAGCCGCCAGCCTCAGCAGGTTGACCGGCAGGGAGCCTATGCGGGTACCGGCAGCTTCGAAAAACTGTGATCCGAAAGTCCAGCAGAGGGCTGTACCCAGAGCGGCGAGTTCACCGAAATAAGGAGATATCTGCATATCAGGCCTTATTTTTTACAGGGGAATCACGGTAAAAATTCACTCGTCGTTTCAAGCGTTTCACTTAAAAGTATATCGTAACCCCGACGTAACCCGGTAAAATGTGCGCAGTAAATGATGTATGGTGTTCGGAATGCCCCTTTTTGCGGGTTGTAACCGCTTTCCCGATCCAGTACCCGGTGATTCCTCCGACGATCACATCCGAGGTCCAATGTTCACCGGTAGCGATACGTTGGGCGCCCACGCACAGGGCAAAAAAATAAACCGGAACCTGTACCCAGGTTGTGGGATATTCCCGGGCCAGAACCGTCATCATTGCGAAGGCCGTGGCCGTGTGGCCCGAGAGGAAAGATCTGCGGGCTTTCGATTTGCTGAACTCAAACCAGTAGAACTCCCGGGCACCCCTCTGCATGGAAGGCCTGGCCCTGCCGATAATCATTTTGGTGCCGAAAGTTGCCAGTAGAGTGTAACCCATCGAGCGGGTTAACAGCAGAGCGGTTTTTTTCATGTGTTCATCGTCATAAAGCAAACCACCGGCATAAAAGGCTGAGGAGAGTCCGGCGAAAAACCAGGCCACACGTGTATTGTCAGCCCCGTAAAATTGTGCCATTTCCGACATTCTCCTGCCGATATCATAGGGCAAGCCGCTGCGAGGGGTAGCATAATAGCGGTTAATTTGTTCGTCAAAAGTATATATACATGCGGCGGTCAGTAAACTACTGCCGATCAAGAATGTATGTGCGGCAGAAGCCGGTGGAAAGATTTTTACCGGTTGTAAAGGGGAAGCCCCAAAAGCTGAGTTCCATATAAACAGCAGCAGGACCGGCGGGATACGACGGCGGATAACAAAGGGGAATATTTTGCGGGATATTTTATTCATGATCTTTTCTCCGGGCCGGAACAGCTGCTTTTCCGGTTTTGAAAATAACTCCGCCGGCAAGTACAAAAAGTAAAAACCCTCCCACAACTTTAAGTTCATAGATGAGAGGATTGATATTCCCGGAGTCCGGAATGACTGACAGACCGATGGCGGTGAGTGTCGTTAGCAGCCCGCTGAGGCCAAGCAGCCAGGCGAGAACATTATTCCGCGGGATCGTCAGCTTGTCCTGAGGATGCCCGTCTCTGCGCCGCAGGATTATATAGGCGAGAAACATATAGGTATAGGGCAGAAAATATACGAGCAGCGTCGTATCCAGCAAAATGGTGTAAGCCTGCTCAACCGTTGAGCCCGCGAAACTCATGAGGATGAACAGGGATGCGATGACTCCCTGAATGATGATGGCGATATAGGGTGAACCGTATTTCGAATGAAGTTTGCCAAAACCTTCGGGCAGATAACAGTCCACACCGGCAATGAAGGGCAGGCGGGCAGCCGCCGTAAACCAGGCCATCAACCCGCCGATACCGCCCAGAGTGATCAGCAAAGCCAGCAAATTGACAGACCAGCCGACGCCGAGTTTTTCCCCGATAGCGGACACACCCTGGAGAAAACCGCTGATTATGCTGATCTGCTCCCCTGGCAGAGCAATCCGCAGAGCAACGGTTCCCAAAATATAAATGACGGCGATGAACACACCCGAAAAGACGATGGCCGGAGGTATATTTTTCTCCGGATCCCGCACTTCTCCGGCCAGCAGCGAGGCCAGTTCCAACCCGGAAAAGCCGAAGCACATGGCAGCCCAGAACTTGAGCTTCTCAAAAGTAAGAATACCGCCGATGAAGCTGGGGCCCGTCATGGGATTTGCAGCCCCGTATTTGATGACGGCAATAATGCCGAAGAGAATGAGAATTGAGCCCGTCAGCCAGGTCCCCAACCCGCCGATATTATTGACCCAGCGCCCGAGTTTCATTCCCAGAATGTTAAACAGCATTACCACCCACAGCATCGATAGAGAAAAGATCAGAATATAAAGTTTGCTTTCCCCCACAGCCTCGTAACCGCTGCCCAGCGTAAAGACGGAAATCCCGGCAATATAAACCAACAGATTCGGGAAATACACCAGGTTGTTTGTCCAGTAACACCAGCCTGCCAGGAAACCGTGAAAATCGCCGAAAGCCTGCTTTACCCAGATATAAATGCCTCCTTCGCCAGGATATTTACTGGTGAGTTCGCTGACGGCAAAGGCTTGGGGAATGAAGAAAAATACCAGGGCCAGACCCCACAGTAAAACGGAGGTATTCCCTCCCGCAGCCGCCAGGGAAATCCAGCGCAGCCCCACAATGGCTGTGATATTCAGCAATACCAGATCCCAGAAGCCAAGGACTCTTTTCATTTAACGAAAAGCCCTGATATTGCCGTCCACCAAATCTATTTTGGCAAGAGTCACGACGGGAACCTGCAGGGCAGACAGTTTTTCCCGGCCACCTGCAAAAACTTTTTCGATTACACAGCCCACTCCAAGCAGACAGGCGCCGCTCAGCCGCACAATTTCAGCCAGCGCTAAAACTGTCTTGGCCGAAGCCAAAAAATCATCGATGATGATCACTCTGTCCCTGCCGGAAAGAAATTCACTTGAAACACGGAGCGTAACCAGCTCATTTTTAGTGGGGCTGAAGGTTTCCGCTTGATAACAGTTTTCGGACATGGTGACGGGTTTACGTTTTCGGGCAAAAACAAGCGGGATCCCGAGCACCTGTGCCGTGGCCAGCGCCGAAGCAATACCGCTGACCTCAGCTGTGAGTACCAGCGAAGCATTACCGATGCCCCGGGCCCGGAATTTCCCGGCGAAGACCGCACCCATTTCCGTGGTCAGCTCAGGGAGAATCTGATGGTTGATGAAACCATCTACTTTGAGGATACCATCGCCGATATGGCTGGCTTCCGATCTGATTTTGTCAATTAGACTCTGCATGTTTATTTTTATATTGTCCGATAACCGCTGTTTGGCGGCAGGATAGAGTGATTTAAAAAACCGATGTCATATAAGACGGAATAAATTACTGCGATTTACGGGTCACCTGGCATATAAGAACCCAAAAGTGATATAATTTCTGCATCCGTCAACAATGGCGGGGGGTTGAATGGTAAAGATCCTGCGGATGTATCATGTGATACGGCACTGATTTGACAGCCTTTGTGCCTGAAGCCTGCCCTCAACAAAGCAGGCCGGCCCCGGACTGTTGGTGGACAGTCATTCAATTAATCCGCTCTCCGCCCCAGCGGCTGTTGAAAGTTCACTCCCCAATGTGCAAAATGATATTCACGATGAGAATGATATCCTGAATATTCACCTCCCCGTCGGTATTAACATCTGCCACGAGCAGCATTTCTTCGGAAGGTTCCGTATTTCCCAGAATAATATTGATCACGAGGATAACATCCATGACATTAATGATCTCATCCTGATTCACATCACCCGGTTCAATCCAGTAAAAGTTATCCAGTGTAAAATCCCAGATCCCTCTGCCGTAAGTGCCAAAGCGGGCTGTGGCGATTTGCGGGATATAATCAACCGACCAGTAGGTTTGATCCGGAGCCGATATCCCTGCCAAATCATACCAGATCCCATCATCCGGCACATAGCCGTAAGGGCCTACTTCAGTGGCGGCAAACAAAATGCTTTCGTCTTCTGTGGCAGCCAGCTCGAAAACCAGCGTACCGGGCAGGCCCTCCACAATGGGCGTAAAGCTGGTCCCGTTATCTTCACTGACATAAACAGCGGGATTGGAATATCCGCTTCCGCCGATATAGACCGTACCCAGCTGCGTGGCTGAGGGATGTATGGTGGAACCATAAAAATAATGCGACTCCGGACCGCTGAATCCGCTTGATAACTGCCATTCTCCGCCATAGTCCTGGCTGGTATAGAACTGACCTTCTGTAGTGAGCGCATACCAGTAAGCCTGGTCAATGGGTGAGATGGCCATGGCGGAAACAGTCCCGGCAAAATTAAAAGGCTGCTGCTGATAGGCAATATTCCCTGCGGATGCTTCCAGTCTGATAATGTGATTCCCCCCGAAGCCGCCACCGGCGAGATAAGCAACCTCGGGATCAAAAGGATCCGCCATGAGGGGTGGCAGCCAGAGATAGTCCGAGCCTGCAAAATCCCAGGTCAGACCGTTCGAGCCGGAGGTCGCATTTGGGTAGTACAGTACAAAGCCCGGATAATCACACCAGATGCTGGAGCCGTCATTCCCGGATACGAGGTGTCCGTAATCCCCGCTGATCACCTGCTCGAAATCCAGTATGCCGCCCTGGTCGTCCTGATTACGCTGGTAACCCTGATCCTGTGCCCCGGCATAAACATGATAGGGTTCAAAGCGTGTGGTGTAAGTGGAATAGTACTGACTGACTCCCAGGCCGTCCAGTGACAAATTGTTGACCGACTGCAGATAATCGTAAGATTCATAAAGGCCCCCATCAGTACTCACATATCCTACTTCATTGCCTGCCGAGGTGATGAAAAAGCGTACTTCCGGAATATCGGCATGGAGCCGGTTTGATTCCTGCCCGTAATATTCCCACCAATTATTGACGATCTGCCAGGTCACTCCGTAATCACTGCTCTTATAGAGTTCCACACCGGCAATGAAGACATACTGCGGGTTTATATTTGAACAGTTGAAGCTGTTATTCATAAATGTATTTGTCGGAGCCGTACTCTGCCATTGCCAGACATGTCCTGCATTCGGTGAATAGAAAATATCATTAGCGACCCGGGCATACAGAAAGGGAGTATTGCCATTCATGCCGCCGATGAGCAGGTTGTCGCCTGAGTTGGCCGTGGGAATAGTGCCCACAGGAAAGATGATATCGTCTTCACCGATGAGGTAAATTTCATTATCATTCTGCAGATATACTCCGGTGTCAGCATAGCGTGCGGTCCAGATGTCAAAGCTGCCGGACATGTTTTCCGTAAGAATTGCAACAGTCTGAAAGCTCTCGCCCTGATCGGTGGACTTTCGCAGGACTGATATCTGCTGCCAGGCAGCATAATCCCATTCGGTGGACAGCAGGTAAATTGTATGCAAGTCATCATTCCTGACGACCACGCGCTGTGTCCAGCCCCAGTTTTGCAGATTGTCCAGTCCGGTGGCTTCTTGTATGGTAAAACCTTCATCATCGCTGTAATAGAAATGTTGTCCCTGTGTGCCGATGAGAAGTCTGGACGCTGTAGCCGTACTGATAAACCTTAGCAGACTGATTCCCTTGATCTGGTAATAATCCGTGAGAGATTCCCAATTGTCACCATCGAGAGTGCCCCGCCAGATATTCCCACCGGATGAAGCACAGTAGAGCAGACCGTTTTCATGATCTACAGCAGTAGTCAGCATACGTCCCGACTGATTGTTACTGCCCCGTTCGGACCAGACACCTTCGATATTCCGGTTGCCAAAACTTACCTGACTTGGTTGCTCCATAGCCGAGTCATGGCTGTTTGCCCAGAGTTGACGCAGATATGTTTTTTGAAGCCATTTCTGTCGCCGTGTTTCAGCATCTAATTTGTGCCAGTCGGTACCGGGGGCAGTTTTGTGCAGACGGTCGATGTACTCCTGCCGCTGCCTTTTAAACTCCTGCCGTTCCCTGTCCTGGAGAACAATTTCTGTGGGTGCCGGCGGTATGGCGGGTTTTTTCAAGGCCTGCCTTATGCCGTAAGCACCGAGCAACAGTAATAAGGTTATTCCCGATAGCAGCAATTTATTATTCATACTTCTCCTGAAATTCAGATTTATTCCGGATTCGTTTTCCCGGGTAAATATAATATAGCGGATCTAGGCCATTAATCAAAGTCGGACGCTGAATCGCTCCGGCATACCCGCAGTCAGCGGAGATTTTCATCCGGTTGTTTGGTTTGAGTGGTTTGACCCTTCAGATAGTCATCAATGCTTTCCGCCAATATCCTCCAGCTTCGGCCCACTTTTTTGGCCGGTATTATTTTACGCTTGATCATATCGTAGAGTGTTTGAGAGCTGACTTTCAGTATTTTTTTAGCTTCCTGCAATGTCAGGACATCGTTAGCTGTTAACATTTTATTCCTCCTCTAAAATAAAGCCGGTTTTAATTGTCATTCTAACCTGTTTTTACTTCTGCCGGGAACTTGTCGGGGAAAATAAGCGATAGGCCCACAACCAGCAGCGTTGCGATTACAAAGGCCGTCATGCGGGGTGTAATTATCTCACTTGCCAGGGGCAGGACCGTGAACAGTGTTCCCCCCAGCATTCCGCCGATGATGCCTGCCCGAGATGTATGCCGCCACCAGAGAGTAAGCACAAGCGCCGGTCCGAAAGTCGCACCTAACCCGCCCCAAGCATAGGAAACCATTTCAAAAACCAGGTCTGTAGATTTCCAGGCCAGAAAAAACCCGAGTACTCCAATCACAATGGTGAGCACCCTGCCGATTGTGAGCAGATTCAGACCGGCAGCTGCTTTTTGGAAAAATCGTTTAAAAATATCTTCCGTGAGCACCGTTGTCGTGACCAGCAATTGTGAATCTGCTGTGGACATCATGGCTGCAATGGCACCGGAAATAAAAATACCTGCAATCCAGGGATGCAGCAGGGATTTTGCCATGACCGGCATGAGTTTCTCAGGATCCGGTATTTGGGCCAGAGAATGGATAACCTCGCCGTTAAAGTTAAGAATCCCCGTAGTGACCAGTTTAGCGCCTATGAGCCCGATGAACATCGACCCAAAAAAAGCGGGAACGGCCCAGGCAATGGCAATGCGTCGGCTGGTTTTGATATTCTCAATTTTATCGATGGCCATAAAGCGGGTCACCAGATGGGGCTGACCCATGTAGCCCAGCCCCCAGCTCAGGCCACCCACAGCACCGGCCAGGGCGGACCAGCCGGATTTACCTCCAAATAACGCAGCAGTATCCCAAACCAGGCCCTGAGCGGTCAGACCGGTTAACTCAAACCAGGCCACCACAGGGAGGATCACCAAAGTACAGATCATGATGATACCCTGAATCAGATCCGTCCAGGCCACGGCAAAGAAGCCTCCCATAAGCGTATAAAAAACGATGATGATACCGCCCAGTAACATCCCCTGAATTTCCGTGAGCCCAAAGGTTACATTGAGTACCTTACCGGCACCTGAAAATTGAGCCGCTACATAAAAAGTGAAGAAAAAAGTGATTATAAGTGATGATAACAATCGGATAATACCCGTGTCATCATTGAATTTTTTAGCCAGTAATTCCGGGATTGTAAGCGCATCGAGATCGGCGGTTGCCTGGCGCAGACGGGTGGATACTACGAACCATGAAAAAATGATCCCGGTAATGCAGCCGACTACCGTCCACAGCTCCAGCAATCCTGACAGGAGTGCCGCACCGGGCAGTCCGATAATTAACCAGGCTGACTCCCCTGAAGCCCGCTCGGAAAAGGCAATTACCCAGGGTCCCAGTTTCTGACCGCCAAGAGCAAAATCGCTGAGCGTATGGGTCACGCGGAGTGTGTACAGTCCCACTACTAAAATCAATATGAGATAGAGGATAAAACCAACTGTGATCGGGTTCATTTTATTCCCTTTGCAGCTCAGCCGCAGACAAGTGCTGCCGGTTCAATCATCATCTTCTCCATATCCCTCCACGGCGCCAAGCTGTTTAAACCAGGCCGTGAGTACAGTCTGCTGTGCGGGGTTTAGTTTTGCCTCACCGTTAATCAGAGTATATGAAAACAGCGGCATTTCACCTTCACCGACCTCTTCCAGGCACTTGATGAGTCTTTGCTTACGTTTTTCCGGCGGATATGTACCCCATTCGGAAAAATTCATATACTCCCGGGCTTCATTTATATGGCCTTTAATCAGCCAGGAGACCGGGGCGACGTTTGTGTACCAGGGATAGCGGGTCTGATTGGAATGACAATCATAACAGGCAGTTTTCAATAATGTCGCAACTTCAGCGGAAGGATCGGTCAAATAAATAAAATCCTGGGAAAGCACAGAAGGGGGATTGGTTTTATCAATACGGAAAAACTGGATGGCCAGTAACACTAAAATGATCAAGGCAATGATTTTTCTTTTCATAGAGATAATCTTTATTCCTATTTGAGTTTGAAACCCCTAAATTTAGTCATTCTAACCGGTTCTGTAAACAGAGTTTTATTTATGGTACCATGTCCTTATTGTCTGTTGTGCACAAACCAAAACCGCCGGATTTAATCCGGCGGTTTTGGTTTAAAGTTAAGTGTCTATCGGGGTATTCTTCAGGGCACTGCTTATAAAGGTATTACTCTGAAGATAGTTTTGCTTCTTCAATGATCAAATCATAGAGATAGCCGTATCCAAAATCTTTATCGACGGCCAAAACACCTTCAACGGTTACGATATCTCCCACGGCAGCAGCAGCAGCGGTAGTGACGGTGATATCATTTTTACCCTGTGAGCCCGTACCGTCCTGAATGTGCAGCCAGTTTTTCCCCATCACCTGGGGAACATATTTGACTACCTTACCCCTGAATTTGACGGTTTTACCGCTGAGATCGGATTTACGGTCGAAAATCTCTCCAACGCGCAGACCACCCGATGGTACACTAATCCCGCTGAAATCAAATTCATCCGCCCTGGGTGCTTTGGAATGTTCCTGGCCCTGCTTGATGGCCTCTGCCATCGGCATAGAACCCGGTGCATTTCCGCCCTGGGCCACCGATGAACCAAAATAAATCAGATCAAAAGTGCGTTCAAGGGTTTCACTGCGAAAATCAGGCATGGCCATAATACCGTCAACCGTAATGGTCATACCCACGGTGACAGGTTGTTCTTTCACTGCGGCCCACACCTGCCCGGAGCCGGTATCAATATTCAAATATGTATAACCACCGGCATTCATGGTTTCCACGATGACACCCGAAATACTTCCGACATTATCCGGTTTAGTTGCCGCAGCATTTTGCTGTTTCTGCAGCTGCTGATTGCGAATCCAGGCTTGTGTCTCTTTAGATGGTTTGGCCTCACAGGCGCAAAACAGGCTCATCCCCAGGGTGATTCCCAGAATTATGAGTAATAATTTTTTCACGTTACCTCCATTGGAATTAAACATGGAAATTTTGAATAAATCTCCTCCTAAAATTTGAGAGCTTTTGTAAAGATCAAAAAAGCTTTTTTATGATTAAAGCGTCGTGCACGCCGTCTGATTTGAGAAGGGGCTGAGACCCTGTTTTAAATAATTTGATTTTGAGAATTCACCTCCCGGGGGCAATTTAACCTCAAATATTACACCTTTATTGAAGGCCGAACCCTGTTAAATTCCCGCCGCAATTTTCGAGGTAAAAAATGGATTACAGTATCAAGCTCTTCGTGACCGGAGGAACATTTGATAAAGAATACAACGAACTGAATGGCAACTTGTTCTTTAAAAACACACATGTCTCTGAAATGTTGAAGCTGGGCCGGTCCCTGCTGGATATTCATGTAGAGACCCTGATGATGCAGGACAGCCTGCACATGAGCGAAAGTCAGAGAAATTATATTCTCCAACGTTGTGCGGAAGAAAAAAGTTCAAAGATCGTGATAACACACGGAACGGATACTTTGACCGACACGGCTGCTCTGCTGGGGAAAAATATGCGGAAAAAAACTATTGTACTCACCGGCGCCATGGTTCCCTATTGTTTTTCCAGCTCCGACGGATTCTTTAACCTTGGCAGTGCACTCTCTTTTGTTCAGGTTCTTCCGTCCGGTGTGTATGTGGCCATGAACGGTCAGTATTTCAGTTGGGACAATGTCAGGAAAAATCGCCGACAGGGTATCTTTGAGCAGGTCATATCATGAGCGCTCTCACGGTATTATTAGGGTTTATCGGTGTGGTTATTTTAACGGGGGTTTTCGTAATCTATTACGGATTGAACCATGTTTATGAAAACCAGCGTACACCGCACCGCAACACGCCGGCAAAATATGATATTGCATTTGAAGAGGTTCACATCCCCACAGCTAAAAACCTAAACCTCTATGGCTGGCTGGTACAGGGCTCGCCTGAGATGCCCGTGCTCATTCTGGTGCATGGCTGGAACCGAAATCTCGAACGCATGATGGTTTACATCCGCCGGCTGCACGAACGGGGATATAATCTCCTGGCGTTTGATTCCCGTAATCACGGCAGCAGTGACCCGGACGAGTACTCCTCAATGCTGAAATTCAGCGAAGATATTCTGGCCGTTATCGATTATCTTGAGAAAGCGAAAATTGGCAGTAATCCGCTGGGAATCATCGGACTCTCCATCGGCGGGGCAGCTTCAATTTACGCTGCTTCTCACGACAACAGGTTGAAAGCCGTAATGACTGTCGGTGCTTTTGCTCATCCCAGGGATGTTATGAATCTGGAGTTCAAACGGCGGCATATTCCGTATTACCCCCTGGCCTGGCTGATCTTCAGGACTATGGAACGCCGTATCGGCCGGACATTCGCCAGTTTTGCTCCAGTCAGGAATATTCAAAATGCGGCAGCGGACTTTTTGCTGGTCCACGGCGAAGAGGACACGACCGTGCCTGTGGAACAGGCCTATAAATTGAAAAAAGCCGCAAATCCCAGACGGGTACAGTTGTGGGTGATCCCGGGAATGGGACATTCTGATTGTCACCATGCTCCCCGGTTCTGGCAGCGGACAGATGAATTTTTCCGCCGTGCACTGTTGCAGGAGAATGTCCGCACTTAGCTCTTGTTGTGCAGCGGTCTTTATTCGCCGGGAAGCCCGGTTCAGGTCCTATCAGATCCCAGTGGAATCTTCCTCATCCATTTTTTCTGCCTCAGGCCGACGCGGCCGGTAAATGATCCCCTTCCCCGACAAACCGTCCATCTGAACAACCAGAGGCTCCCGTAGTTTGATCCAGGCCAGATACTCGGTTTCTTCGGTTTTGGGCTGTCTGCTTAACCATTCCAGATCCAGTTTATCAAGTCGGCCTTTATGACTGACGGTAAAATACCCGATGCGCATACTGGTCACATTCTGGAAAAAATGGCTTCCGAATGAAGGGTCCACCTCGAACTCGGCGAGTCCCATTTCGATCATTACTTTTACATTTGAAATCTGATTCCAAACCACCGGAATACCCAACCACGGATCGGCTGAACCCCAGCGGCCGGGGCCAATCAGAATATAGGGCTGCCCGGCACCCAGGCGGTTGTTAAATTTCTCCAGTTCCCGGGCCATCTCTGTGGTTTTTGAAGCATCGAATACTTCAGGCTTGACGTATAAAATATGTCTCAGTCCTTCAATTTTACCATTCCCCAGGCAGACACTGGTGCGGCAGAAAATATCTTCTTCGTCAATGCCGTCGAGCTCTTCACTCTGCTCAATGCTGCTCACAGGCAGCGGTTTGATCTGCAGCAGACAGAATTCAGGGAGACGTTTGCGGTCTTTGAAAACATTCACGGCAAATTCGATCTCTACCGGGCAGCCCAGCGATGCGGCTCCCAGTTCCAGGATCTCATTCAGAATGTCGGCCAGGGGGAACAGGTTATATTTCAGAAAAGGTGCGAATGTAATGACCCTGACACCCTCACAACTGAGCGAATCCCGCAGAACATTGTCCTGAGCTGATATGACACTTGCGGCATATTTCAGGATGCCGTCTTTTTCAGCAGCCTCAAGAGGGAATTTTGTGAGATTGTCCGGGTCTTTATCGGAGAGGGTCGTCAATTCAGAACCCAGCGTCAGGGCGTAAAAATTATTTTGTGAATTCTGCAGGGTCGATTTAATGGAATAATACTGCGGCAGGATGGTGGGGTATTTCGGGGAGATCCTCAGGGATTTTTCACCGTCAACTATGGTTTTACCGAATCCCAGAGCAAGATAGGCGACGCCCTCATCCCGGCGCATATAAGAAACCGGGTAATAATTATAACTCTGGGCAACACCGCTCATTACCGGGTAAAACCGGTCCCCAAAGCGCTGTCCTACCATCTCCTGAATGATCACCGCCATTTTTTCGGATTCAAAGCGGTGCCGGGAAGCAGCGATTACGGATTTTGAACTGTGATAAAACATGGAGGCAAAAACTCTCTTGACCGCTTCGCAAAGCTGGCTCAAGCGGAGACTGCGATCTGCAGCAGTATTCTGCAACATGTAGGTTGAATAGGCTCCTGCCAGGGGATTGTACTGGGCATCTTCCAACAGGCTGGAGGAGCGTACAGCCAGCGGCCCCTTCATCTTGGACAAAATGAATTTCAACCGGTCGATCAATTGATCGGACAAAGCACTTTTGAGAAACAAATTAGTGATAACCTCCGAATCGATCAGAGATACCATGGGGTCCCAGAGCCGGTTAACTTCCATAAAATGATCGAATTCATCCGTGCCGATTACCATGACCCGGGGGATGCGAATGGTGACCTCGGGGAATTTTTCTTTTAATTCCGCTTGTTGCAGCATGGCATTTGCAAATGCCAGCCCCCTGGCTTTGCCACCCAGTGACCCGGGACTAATGCGTAAAAAATTTACCGTGTCAAAATTCACATCATCCGAAAAATTGGTGATACGCCCCATGGTGGCCTGATGCATCATGCTTTCGATCTCGTGGATGAGAAAAGACCGCAGGTCATCCGTGGAACCGAAATCGGTGATTTGCAGGTGATGCAGTTTGGTGGCTATTGAAAACTCACCCCGGGCGGCCAGCCAGTTTGAAAAGTGATTACGGGAGGCGTGGAAGTTTAAAGTTTCATCGGGTACACGGCCCAGCAAATTGATGAGTTCTACGGGGTTTTGGGCGATGCCCACAATTTCTCCCGAAGGGACTCTGAAAATGAAGTCACCGAAGCCGAAGTTATTGAGAATAAATTCCCGCAGCTGCTGGAGCATCCGCACCGAACCCTTATGCAGAAAACCAACTGAGGCCTCTTTTGCAAGGATTGAATTTGCAGAATCCGTTGACTGCAGCATCACCGGAATATGCGGTTCTCGCTTACGGGCCCATTTGGCGAATTCAATCCCGGCCCTTTCCCCCAATATTCCGTTTTTAGGGAAACGTATATCCGAAATGATCCCGAGAAGATTTTCATGATATTTTGAAAAATAGTATCTGGCTTCTTCAAAAGTCGTGGCCAGCAGAATTTTAGGCCGGCCGATCTTTTTCACTAGTACTCTGGACTCATCCATCGTTTTGCTGATGAGCTTGCGGGTATGATACAGGATCTCTTTGTAGATCATGGGCAGTATCAGTGAATAATATTTGGGATTGTCTTCGATGAGAATGATGGCTCTCACATCCCCAATGCGTATATCCCGGCTCACATTTTGACGATCTTCCACAAATTTGATGATGGCCGGAAAAACATCCGCATTTCCCGAATAGATAAAAATGCGGTCGATGGTTTTTTTAGGGAGTTTCTCCGGAATTTGTTTTAATTCCGATTCATCAAACAGCAGCAGGATCACCGGTTTTTTAGGATACAGTTCTTTGATTTTCCCGCTGAAAGCAATAGGATTCATATCGGGAATCCTCAACATGACCAGGATCAGGTCAAATTTCCGATTGATGATCATATCAAGGGCCTGAGCGGCAGTGGAAGCCTGCCAGATCCGGGGGGCATTCCGCATCCGCATATCGAGATATTCCGTGATGATCTGCTCGGACAAACGACCATCCTCCTCCAGTATAAAAGCATCGTAGGGACTGGCCACCAGCAGGATCTCATAGACCTTATGCAACATCAGCCGCATGTAGTCCGGCTCGGGAAGAGAAGCATTCTGAAATTCTATCATGCTTAAAATTATTGAATCAGGACCATGTAAAACTATGAATATTTGTTTGTGACGAAATTGGGATAGCTTTTAAATTATATAGGATGATTTAATCCTGTTTATAATATATTGTTCGTTTCTAAATAAAAATATTACTGCAAACAGGATTTAATTATGTTAATACTATGAGAGATATGTGTAATATTAAAAAATTAACAGGATTCGTATAATTGAGTACGGCGTTATCCTATATAAAAACATTATATGAGATTGATTAAAATATTGACCGTCGTTTGACAGCATTTTTTATTGAAATAAACGGACTGTACAAATTGCATCGGTCACTTCGATGATCCACGACAAATTAGGAGAAATAGATGTCAGAAAGAACAACGATTATAGATACAACGGCCAATCCTGCTCCTCTCGGGCTCCTGGGGTTTGGGATGACGACGGTCCTGTTGAATTTGCACAACGCCGGATTTTTTGCATTGGGCAGCATGGTGCTGGCAATGGGCCTGTTCTATGGAGGTGTGGCGCAGATCCTCGCCGGTCTGTTGGAATGGAAAAAGGGGAATACTTTTGGTACTACGGCTTTTACCTCATACGGCCTGTTCTGGCTGACCCTGGTTTTTTTGATCATGATGCCCAAATGGGGCTGGATGGAACCGGATTCAAAGTCGGCGATGGTTGCTTACTTATTTATGTGGGGATTGTTTACATTTGTCATGTGGATAGCGACCCTAAAACACAATAAAGCCTTGCAGCTGGTATTTTTTTCACTATTTATTTTATTTTGGTTATTGGCCCTGGCGGATGCAACCGGGAGTTCCACGCTGAAGGTTATAGCAGGCTGGGAAGGAATTTTTTGCGGACTGTCAGCAGTGTATCTGGCGCTGGCCCAAGTTTTGAATGAAACCTATGACCGGGTGGTTTTGCCGCTTGGTGAATGAGTAACTACAGAAGGAGAAAAATGGCTAAAATTTACAAAACGGATTACCTGGATGCAGCAAAAGCTCACATAAAAAATATGGATGATTACAGGTCCGTATATCAAAAATCAATTGAAGCACCCGAGGCTTTTTGGGGCAAACAGGCGGAGCGTCTGGAGTGGTTCAGAAAATGGGACCGCGTCTGCTCCAACAACCTTGAGAAGGGGGAAATAAAATGGTTTGAGGGCGGTAAGCTGAATGTATCCTATAACTGTCTTGACAGGCATGTGGAAGCCGGTTTCGGCGATCAGCAGGCGCTCATCTGGGAGGGCAATAATCCGGAAGAAGACAAAGCCTATACATACAGTGAATTGCTGGTGGAGGTCTCAAAATTTGCCAATGTTCTGAAAGCCTATGGTGTCAGCCGGGGTGATCGGGTTTGTCTGTACATGCAGATGATTCCGGAGCTGGCCATCGCCATGCTGGCCTGCGCGCGTATCGGCGCCGTCCATTCCATTGTCTTCGGTGCCTTTTCACCGGATTCTTTGCGGGATCGCATCAACGACTCGACCTGTAAAATTCTGGTTACGCAGGATACCGGTGTGCGGGGAACAAAGCAGAATATTCCCATGAAAACCAATGCCGATAAGGCTCTCGGTGAAGCCCCTTCGATTGAACATGTTTTCGTTGTGAAAAGAACGGGAGAAAAAGTCCCAATGTCTGATAAAGACCATTGGTGGCACGAAGCAATGGCCCGGGCTGCCGAAACCTGTGAACCCGAGACTATGGATGCGGAAGACCCGCTTTTCATTTTATACACCTCAGGTTCGACGGGAAAGCCAAAAGGAGTTCTGCATACTACCGGTGGATATCTGGTGTACACTTCGTACAGTCACGAGATAATTTTTGATTATCAGCCTGGGGATATCTACTGGTGTACCGCCGATATCGGCTGGATCACCGGGCATTCTTACATCATCTACGGACCCCTGGCAAACCGGGCTGTCACCGTCATGTTTGAGGGGGTGCCTAATTATCCGGATTCCGGACGCTTCTGGCAGATTTGCGAGAAACATCAGATTAACATTTTCTATACCGCTCCTACCGCTTTGCGGGCCCTCATGCGCATGGGAAATGATTTTGTGACGAAGTGGGACCGCTCATCCCTGAAACTGCTGGGAACCGTGGGTGAGCCGATCAAAGAGCCGGAATGGAAATGGTATTATAATATCGTCGGTGAAGGCCGCTGCCCCATTGTTGATACCTGGTGGCAAACCGAGACAGGTGGCGTTTTGATTACACCGCTGCCTGCCGCCACACCGCTAAAACCAGGATCTGCCACCTTCCCGTTTTTCGGGGTGGAACCGGTAATCCTTTCACCGGAAGGAAAAGAGATTTCAGGCAATCCTGCCGAAGGACTCCTCGCTATAAAACAGGCCTGGCCGGGCGCTATGCGGACAATCTATGGTGATCACAAACGATTTATAGATACTTATTTCTCTCTGTATCCGGGGTACTATTTCACCGGTGACGGTGCCAGAAGAGATGAAGACGGTTACTATTGGATTACCGGCAGAGTTGATGATGTATTGAATGTCTCAGGTCATCGTCTGGGGACTGCTGAGATAGAGGGTGCCATCGGAGCCTACCCCGCCGTAGCCGAAGCCGCCATCGTCGGTTTCCCGCATGATATCAAGGGGCAGGGCATTTATGCCTTTGTGACACTCATGGCCGGCGAAACCCCGAGTGATGAAATCTTGGCAGGTATCAAAGCCAAAGTAAGGGAACTCATCGGGCCGCATGCAACTCCGGACAAGTTGCAGTTTACACCAGCTCTGCCGAAGACCAGGTCCGGTAAGATCATGCGTCGTATTCTGCGCAAGATCGGAGAGGGAGATGTCACCAATCTGGGTGATATATCGACCCTGGCAGACCCGACAGTGGTGGATGATCTGCTAAATGGAAGACAATAACTTATTCCTTCTTCAGTGGAAAAGGGGTGTGCTCGTTGGCACCCCTTTTTTATTGTTCACAGGTTCAGCACAGATTAGAGGTGGTCTGTGAGGGTGCTTTGAGTCTCATTTGAAGTATAGTAGTGAAAATTATATTCACCTTTTCTCTAATAACTAGAGTGAAAAATATAATAAATTTGCTACTTGTTTAAACCACAAAAATAAATCAGAGGTACTAATCAATGAGTTTTCGAAAAAAGTTCATTCTTGTTGTGATAGTTTTCGGTCTTTTGACGGTGGCCTGGATTTCGATGGATTTCAAATCCCAGGAGGTTCCCTTCGTATCGGTTTCCGATTTGGTGAACAACAATGAAATGTTCAGGCAGGACCGGTTCAGACTTGGGGGTAATGTTCAGGAGGGGACGATCCATTATTCCGACGACAAGTTAACGGTAGATTTTCTCTTGGAACAGGGCGACAGTATAATCCCCGTAGAACACACCAGCGCAGCCATCCCGGACCTGTTTAAAGACGGTGCCCAGGTCATAGTGGAGGGGTCTTATAAAGATGGTATTTTTTATGCAGACAATTTGATGACCAAATGCGCCTCCCGTTATGAAGAAGAGTCAAAATATACTTCCGTCTCGGAGACCAATTAATGATCGCAATTCTTGGAAACACCTTATTGCTGATGTCCTTTGCCTTTACGATTTACGGCATTTTATCAGCTTCGCTTTACACTGCAAACGGTAACCGGAAGTTCATGCTTTCCGGTGAAAGAGCAATTCTATCTTCCTCCGTATTCGTGATTTTATCAACGATAGGGCTTCTGATAGAGCTGTTACGGAGTAATTTTACACTTGAATATGTGGCCAGATACAGCAGCGCCGAGACCCCGACCCTGTACAAATTCAGCGGACTCTGGGCCGGCATGCAGGGCTCGCTCCTGTTTTGGGTGATGATCCTTTCCGTCTTCATCATTTTGGTAATCTACCAGAACCGAAACCGGCATCAGAAACTCATGCCCTGGGTGCTCATCACCCTGGGGGCGATCCAGTTGTTCTTTCTGGCTATGTCCAATTTTTTTGAGAATCCTTTTACACCCATACCGGCCGGAATGGTAATGAATGGAATGGGATTAAATCCTTTACTGCAAAACCCCGTAATGTTGATACATCCCCCGCTGTTGTATCTGGGATTCATCGGCTTTTCGATCCCCTTTGCATTCGGGATGGCTGCCATGATCACCGGAGAGCTTGATACGGTGTGGATCCGCACAACCCGCCGTTGGACTCTGGTTACCTGGCTGTTCCTTTCAGTTGCCATCATTATGGGCGGCCGCTGGGCTTATGTTGAATTGGGCTGGGGAGGATACTGGGCCTGGGACCCGGTTGAAAATGCATCTTTACTCCCGTGGCTCACCGGCACAGCTTATATTCATTCCGTACTCATACAAGAAAAAAAGAATATGCTGCGGATCTGGAATATGGTGCTGATTATGGTGACCTTTACACTCACCATTTTTGGAACCTATCTCACTAGGAGTGGTGTTGTATCCTCGGTACATGCTTTCGCCGCCACCGATCTGGGTATCTGGTTCTTCTGGTTTATTATCCTGATTCTTGTCACGAACATCATCCTGTTGGTTGTCCGTCGCAAGGAGCTGGCCTCCGTGAACAAACTTGAATCTTTTGTGGGGCGGGAAAGCGGCTTTTTGTTCAACAATATGCTCTTCGTTGCCATGATGCTCACGGTGTTATGGGGCACCATGTATCCCATTCTTTCCGAGGCTGTCACCGGAACCAAGATCACGGTGGGGTCACCTTACTTCAACCGGGTTATGATACCGCTGGGACTGCTGCTGTTGTTTTTAACCGGCGTGGGACCGTTGCTGGCCTGGCGGAGAACTACTACCAGAAGTCTCAGACGAAATTTTACGCTTCCTCTTATTGTAGGGTTGATCCTCACCGGCATTTTCGGAGCCGTTTCCAAAATAACAATGATTTACCCCTTGATATCGGTTTTGCTGATCTCATTCGTAGCGGCCATTATTTTCCTGGAGTTTTTCAAAGGGACAAAAGCGAGGCGCCGGATGACCGGAGCCGGATATTTCAGATCCTTTTTTGAGCTTCTGGAGAAAAACCGTTCCCGCTACGGCGGCTATATCGTTCACCTGGGGATAGTCATGATGTTTCTGGGTTTTACAGGTAAAGTGTTTGACAAAGAGGCCGACCTCTCCATGAATCAGGGCGACATTAAAACGGTTGGTCGTTATGACATAGAATATACGGACTACTGGCTTGAAACACCTGAAACCAACCCGGATACACGCTCGAACCATGCTGCAAAAATAGTGACCCTGAAAATCTCAAAAAACGGCTCATATTATACGACACTAAATGCAGAAAGACGGTTTTACACGGATCAGAATAATCAGCCCAGCTCGGAGGTTTCGTTGAAAGCTACTCTCTTTGAAGACCTATATATCGTTTTGGGCAGTCTGGATTTACACTCGGGAAATGCAATCCTGAAAGTTCGTGTGAATCACCTTGTATCCTGGGTATGGCTGGGGACCTTCGTCCTGATCCTGGGCTCACTGGTCAGTTTAAATATCAGTGGTTTAATCAAAGGAAAATCCCTATGAAATGGTTGACCGGTTTATTATTTCTGGCGCTCATCTTTGGTCAGTTCAAGAGCGATAAGGAGCTCAAGCTGGAATCGATATTGATGGCTCCCTGCTGTGGCGGCGGAACGCTTGCCGAACATGAAGAAAACCGCTATTCCCACAATATGAAACAGATCATGTTTGCACTTACAGACTCCGTTTTCGATAAGCAGAAGGTCGTAGAGCTGTTTGAGGAAACTTATTCCGATCGTGGGATTTATCAGCTTCATTTTGCTCCGGCTACCAAAAGCCTCAAAGAGATTCAAAAATATGTTGATGAAAATGTACATGCAGGGATGACGCTGGACGAAATCGTAGATATCTTTGCGTGGATCCACGGAGAAGTTATCCGATCCTCACCGAAGCATGAGGGGTTCGGTAATTTGGTCTGGTACATGCCCCTGATCATTTTACTCATTGGTGTGGGGGTCATCACGCTGATTGTCCGAAGATTTGTAAAAAGACAGAAGGATCAACCTGTTACCTCTCCATCTGTTGATTTTGATCAGGAACTGTCGGCAAAAATAGAAAAAGAAATTGAGGAATTAGATCTATGACCGTTGTGATCGTTGTTTTTATCCTGCTCATCGCTGCAGTTTACTTTACCCTGATGCCTTTTATGAGTGAGAGGGTACTGGCGCGATATCAGAGCGTAAATCAAGATGAATACTCTGCTGATGAGTTGAAGAAGATCAATCTGCTAAGACAAATCAAAGAGGTCGAATTTGAAAGAGAGATCGGCATTATTGACCAGGAGGATTTTCACAGAGTGAAAAGCGAGCTGATGAATGAAACCAAGGTTGTAATGGATTCAATAGCATCCGAAGAAACCAACGCCCCAAAACCAGCCCCCCGGCATTGCCCGAAGTGTTCTGCCAGGGTGCCCAAAGAGAGTAAGTTCTGCGGGCATTGCGGCACGCCCTTAACAAAATGAACTCTGTAATATGCTGCCATTTGGTAATCCTGCCCGGCGGTTAAGCGGTAAAGATTTCACAACACACAGTCAAATGATTTTTGCCGAATGCTAATCGTCAAGAATATTACAAAATCGTTCCATCATAAAAGAATCCTGAAACATGTATCATTTGAAATCGGTCAGGGGGAGCATGTAGCATTACTGGGTCCCAATGGTGCCGGTAAGACCACGCTCTTAAAAATACTTGCCGGCATTGTGCGTCCTCTTGCCGGCACGGCCGAACTGCTTGGAGAAAAGCTCTTCACGGAAAACTCCTCCCACCGCCGGCATCTGGTTTTCTGGGGTCATTCGGCTTTATTTTATCCCGCCCTTACCGGCTATGAAAATATTTCCCTGTTTCTGGCATTGAGAGATGAAAAGGTCTCATCCGACGCCATCCGGGAACATTTGAAAACTTTTCATCTGGAAGGGAGTGAAAATGACCCCGTTCGGACCTATAGCGCAGGGATGCTGCAGCGGCTGACCATGATCAAGCTGGCCCTCTCTTCCTGGCAGCTTGGCCTCATCGATGAACCCACTACAGGACTGGACATAGAGGGCCTCGAATTTCTTAAATCACTTTCGGAACAATGGAAACAGGAACGTAAAACACTGCTCTTTTCCACACATGATGCCGACTGGGTAAGAGAGCGCGCCGACCGGATCCTGCTCATCGATCAGGGCAAAGTTGCCTTTGACACGCGGGAAGTCAAAACAATTGATATACAGGCCGTCATGCAGGGGAATTTCTGATGCAGCTGCTGACCCTCATAAAAAAAGAGCTTCGTCAGGAAATGCGTTCGAAAGAATCAATCGTTTCCATGACGGTCTTCGGCGTGACTGTAATTCTGCTGTTTGCCTTTGCATTTAATGCCGCACCAGCAGAATTCCAGCGTTTTCTGCCGGGTCTCATCTGGATGACATATTTATTTGTGTCCATTTTGGGTCTTCTGCGCAGTTTCGCTTCTGAAAAAGAAATGGATGCCTTTGCGGCACTGCTCTCTTCTCCAATCGACAGAGGTAATATCTTTCTGGCAAAACTGATTTCCTTTTGGATTTTCATCATGGGGACTCAGCTGCTCACCATGCCCCTTTTCAGCGCTTTTCTGAATTTGAAATTAGGCCTCAACCTTCCGCTGTTGTCGGGAGTTTTTATCCTGACTGACTGGTCCATTGCAGCCATTGGCGTGATGATATCCGGGATGGGTTTACGGACCCGGATGGGGGAAGTGCTGGTTCCCGTGTTGCTGTTTCCGCTGCTGTCACCGGTGCTCATTGGGGCGACGAAGGTAACTGCCGGGATCTTAAAGAGCGAGGCCCTTGCAGACTTTAACTTTTGGGTTATGATCATTTTGACCTTTGCTGTTATATTTACACTGGTCGGGTATTTGACATTCGGTTCAATTTCGGAGGAATAATGAAATCTTATCTAAGTTATGATAAAAACAAATTGCTGGCTATCGGCACCTTCATCATCGTGCTGGTCAATCTTTATCTGATTATTTATGTGGCACCCATGGTACCTGAACAGGAGTGGGCGCAGAGGATATTTTATTATCATGTGCCTCTGGCGTGGAATTCATTTCTGGGATATTTAGGCGTCCTGATCTGCAGCATTCTTTATCTGGTGAAAAGAGATCCCAAATGGGATATTTGGGCACTTTCCATGGCTGAATCCGGAACCGTTTTCGCCTTCCTGATATTAATTACCGGGCCCATCTGGGCAAAACCGATCTGGGGCAGTCCGTGGACCTGGGAACCCCGCCTGACCACAACATTGATCCTGTTTCTGCTCTACATCGGCTACTTCATGATCAGAGAATTCGGCGGTCCCTATGAGCGGTCTTCGCGCTATGCGGCGGTCCTGGGCATCCTGGCTTTTGTAGATGTCCCCATAATTTATTTCGCCGTTAATTTCTGGGCGCCCGGCGTCCAGTCCCACCCGCAGAGGGGTATCGGAGGGCATGACCCGAACATTAAATATATTTTCTTCTTTTCCCTTTTCAGTTTTACACTCATCCTGATCAACATGATCAGATACCGTCTGCATGCCGGACGACTTGAACAGAAACGATTGGAGGCCTGATATGTTCAAAGGGTATTTTATAGCAGCAGTAGCAGCTGTCTGGGTTGTCCTCATCTCCTATATTGTCATGGTCCGCAAGAAGGAAAAAGACAATCTGGACTAAAGCCAGATGAATCCGTTCCCAATTCCCTGGCGGCTGTTTGGTTTAATCCTGCTGCTGGGTACTTTTCTCCAGTCGCAGGTCGTGCCCTTTGGTGCTCCGGGCTGGCCGATACCGGATGCATTACCCATCCGTACGCCGGGGACCCCTGTAACAGTACCCCCCGTGTCTCTGGCCGCTGACGGCGAAACTT
Organism: Fidelibacterota bacterium; assembly: GCA_024277615.1. Taxonomy (GTDB): domain Bacteria; phylum Fidelibacterota; class Marinisomatia; order SCGC-AAA003-L08; family JACNLC01; genus JAADGM01. Next base: position 25,469 of record JAJRUW010000067.1, read on the forward strand.
CATTTCACGAAGACAGACGCCTTATCCAACTCCGGATCATACTCCCTGATTCCAGCGGTTACCGACTATTGCTCTCGGCATCATCGCTGACAGATGAAGATCAAGTATTTGTACGCTTTGCGCATGGCTCAGGCTTCATGGGCCCCTATACCCGGGAACAATTTAGTCCCTCCGGGACACTGACAACGGATGTAATTTTTGAAGCTGATGTTGTTGTTGAATGGGAGAGCTTCTCGACGGAACCACCTGGGGGTGACATTCTCATTCGGGGTGTATCAGTAAATCCGCCTGTAGCGGCTCAACAGCCTCAGCCAAACCGACCTCAGCCGGTTAGAAGAGGCAGAGAAAACCCCGTTATTCTCCTTACGGGATACTGGCCGCCAACCAACGAAATGATCCGCCAGTTCAGCCAGAATCCCGAGCTTAATCCGAATGGCTGGATGGGAGATGACTGGGAAGGACGGGGATACGATATTGTGAGTTTCTTTCCGGTCTTCGATGTCCCGGATTGCGACGACTGTGGGCAGGGCAGTGGCGATCTGGAAGTTGACTATCAGGATTCATCATCTGATTTTTGGACTATAGTGGCAGATCTGCAGCCTCTTGCCATCATCACTTTCAGCAGGGGCTGGATTGACCACAGCTGGGAACTGGAATGGAATCTCGTCAACCGCACCAACTGGATTTACGATTATACACCGCCAAATCAGCCCACTCCCAATCCGCCGGACCAGGAGCACCCCGCTTATCTCGTCAGGAATCCCGACCTGCCCCTGGAAGCTATTGTGAACGCCATAAATGCTGCAGAGCTGGGGTTGAACTCTTATGTTGACTGGAATGGCACAGCAGGCATGTTCCTGTCTGAATTCATTGGTTATCACGGAATCTGGTATCGGGGAGACAATCCCTATGGGGAGTTCCCCTGTCTGGCGGCCGGTCATATTCATGTAGGCGGGCAGATCGATTGGGATACGGCCAGAACCGCTGCCGAGATCACCCTCAGACAGCTCACGGATTATCTAGATCAGTTCATCTATACACCCGGTGATGCAAATGACGATGGTGTGATCAATGTGCAGGATTTGGTGATCATCGTGAATTACATCCTGGGTCTGGCGGATCCGGATACGGTCCAATTCTATGCGGCGGATGTCAACACCGATAGCATCATAAACGTATTGGACATTATTATTATTTTGAACATGATCATCGACGCCTGACCCCGTCCTGCAGAGAGTTATTTCAAGACAAAAGCATCTACTTTTTCCAGAGTATCGGGGTTGAGCACCTCCACACGAATATGCTGTCCGTCCACCTTGAACAGTACAACTGCATTTTGAGTTGAAAATAGCTGCAAAGCATCCGACCAGGGGGGATATTCACGGGCATAATAAGGGGCGCCGGCAGCACCGTTGTTGATGAGCCACAACGGGCGTGACAATTCAAGTTTTGGATAAAGATATCCCTCGGGATAAATGACTGTATCCGATGTCAGCAGCAGACGGTTATAATTATGCTCGTCACCCGTGAGCACGGCAATTACTTTGCTGCTCTGATTGATCAAAAGGTCCAGAAATTCATCCCGCCTTTGGATAATGCCCTTATCGACAGGTTTTCCGGCAATAGTTGGCCGGGGTCCGTTATTCCCGCCATACCACATGTCATCTTTGACATGACCGCCGTTGGGCAGGATGGGTGTGTGCTGAGTTACAAAGATATGCTCAATAGTTGTATCCTGCTCCAATTTTTCCAGGGTTCTGCGGCACCAGGCCAGTTGATTGTCCATGATGTAACCATGAAGATTTCCACCACCTTCAGGGTAGCGGCGGATTGATGGAGAATACCAATAATCTGAATTAAGGGCAATGATCGCAACATTCCCATAAGTGTAGTAATATGCAGTTTCGGCATAAGGTGGAAAATCCCGGGCCTGCGGATCCGGGTCATATTTAGAGCCATCTTCGCTGAGGGGACCATTCAGCGGATTCACAAAATTGTCGGCAAATACTTTCTCTGAGGACACTTCGTTAAAGGGGAATTTATCTAAGAAGACTCCCCATCCGCCGTTGTCGAATACTGTTCCCAGGGCTTCGTGATTGCCCATGACGGGGATGAACGGAATATAGTGGGCAAAGGGTTCGATCGTCCTTTTCCAGTTGGCATATTGCAGCTGCAGTTCACCTTTGTTGTACTTATAGCCTGAGACCAGATCCCCGGTGAACTGAATAAACCGGACTTTATTATCGAGCACTGCCGCCCCGATGCGTCGCAGCATATATTTATTGACTCCGTAAAGATCCCGTTCGCCCCCTCCTGCGCCTGAGCGGCTGTCACTGGCATAGGCGAATGTAAAAGTTGTTTTTTTATCCGGCCGGGGTGCCGTATGAAAGGTATATCGCTCACTTACTCCGTCAATCTCAACCTCATACTCATAATCACGATCCGCAGAAAGTCCTGTGAGTTTGATCTCATGATGGACATCCGGCCTTTGATCGCTAAAAATACTGGAGTTCTCAACTCTCACCCTGCCGACTACAGGAAAATTCGTCTCAAATGAAATTGTCGCCCCTTCCGGTGTGAGCAGGTTGACAAAGGGTCCCTCTACGATGCATGCAGCGACCTCAAAGGGTCCGGTTCCTTTCAGACGAATTTTTCCGTCGTACAGAAATTGTCCCTGATCCGTAATGAGCCGATATCCGAGTAAAACGGTTCCTGATTTCTCCCAGTTTGTAAAATCGTATTTCCCACTAAGACGCTTTTTAATATTGATCTCTGCGATACCGGCGGTCAGTTCAGCCGGAGTATGATAATAAATGGGGTTGGAGTACCGGGCGTCAGCTGAATTGATTAGTCCGTAGTAAAGCAAACCCTGCAGAGTTGAGTCTGCAAAATTGAAACGGATCCCGGTCTCTGTTCCAACCGCGGCCGAGCGCATCTGCTGGAGCGTATATTCTTGGGGCTTGTTGAGCAGAGGCAGTGCAAGCCCGTCACGGTCCTGAAATACCATCTCGCCGGTTTGAGTTATGCTGATATTCCCATATACTGCGGGGATATCCGTCCCGGCCACCAGGGCAGCGGTACTCACGAGAGCAATCAGGACCCGCACCATCCCTGTTGTATTATTCTTCATTCGTTAATTGACTCCTTTTCAGTTAAGTTATTCCGTTAAAATTACAAAGAATTCCTGCAGGGTTGCTCAACATTTCCATTTGCAGGATTGCTGTACAGCGGTATTCTGCGTTTGCCGTAAATTCAGTTCAATAAATTAAATCAAATATGAGGAGCTGATGAAGTACAGAAGACTTGGAAAACACGGATTGGAAGTTAGTGAACTCTCCCTGGGATCATGGGTAACTTTCGGAAATCAGATTGATAACAGACGAGCCAAAGAACTGATGGTCAAAGCCTATGATGCAGGTGTTAACTTCTTCGACAACGCCGAAGCCTATGCCATGGGACAGTCTGAAACCGTCATGGGCAATAATCTGAAACAGCTGGGGTGGCCCAGGGATTCGTTTGTTGTATCAAGCAAAGTGTTTTGGGGTGGCGAGGGACCCAACCGGAAGGGGTTGAACCGCAAACATGTCATGGATGCCTGTCACAACGCCCTGCGTCGTTTGCAGGTGGAATATCTGGATCTCTTCTTCTGCCACCGGCCGGATGCACATACACCGATTGAAGAGACTGTTTGGACCATGAACACCCTCATCCAACAGGGAAAAATCCTGTACTGGGGGACCTCCGAATGGAGTGCGCAGCAGATCATGGAAGCTCATGCCATCGCCCGGCAGAATTGCCTCATTCCCCCTGCCATGGAACAACCCGAATACCACATGTTCCACCGGCAACGGTTCGAAGCTGAATATGCTGACCTCTACAGCCATATCGGCCTGGGAACAACGACCTGGTCTCCGTTGAATTCCGGGATTCTCACCGGAAAATACCTGCAAGGTATTCCCCGCGGTTCACGTCTATCGCTTGAAAGCCTGGGCTGGCTGAAAGACAAGCTGCTTGAGGGAATCACTGAAGATAAAATCCACAAACTGCATAAACTGATGACCCTGGCCGATGAACTGGAGCTTTCCATGGCCACTCTGGCCATTGCCTGGGTGTTGAAAAACCCCAATGTCAGTACTGTTATCCTGGGGGCCACCAAAATGGAACAGCTGGAAGAAAACCTCAAGGCTGTAACCGCTGCAGATCTGCTCACACCTGAAGTTTTGCAGCGGATAGAAGACATCCTGCAGAACAAACCTCCGGTGATTGAGTGGTAAACGGGATGATCTTCATCAATGCCTTACCAAACTAATCGTTGCAATCAGACTGAAGTGAATTATTACGCAGGGCAGACCGTAAATTGAATTATTTTCGTAAAACTTTTATCTTTATAACTTCAGATATCTGGAACATCCGTCTGGCGGATTTGGCCAGGGTACCCTCCTTTTTCCTGAAACAAATACGCATTATGCTGCTTGCATTTTATGGGCTGAAAAAGGACAAATGCCCCCTCAAAGCTTCAGCTCTGACATACTACTCATTACTGTCCATCGTGCCGATTCTGGCCATCGGGTTTGGAATTGCCAAGGGCTTTGGGTTTGAAACGATTCTCCGCGGACAGCTATTGGAGAAATTTGCCACCCACGAGGCTGTACTTACAAAGATCATGGATTCGGCTCAGAACCTCTTGCAAAATACTGCCGGGAGTACGGTTGCGGTGATCGGTATCATCCTGTTGCTGTGGATAGTATTGCAAATGCTCACTAATATAGAAAGAACTTTCAATGATATCTGGCATGTGCGCAAAGTTCGCAGTCTGGGCCGGAAGTTCAGCGACTACCTCTCGACCTTGCTGATAGGGCCGGTTTTCGTTACTTTCTCAGTCAGTTTGACGGTTATTATCTCAACCTCTCTTTCAAACTCCGGTCAGAGCGGTATCATCCAGCAGATGCTGACCCCTATACTGACTATTCTCCTGCATCTTCTGCCCTATCTCGTGATTTGGGTATTTTTCACTTTTTTATTCATAGTCATTCCCAATACACGGGTGAGTTTCCGCTCCGGTCTCATCGCCGGGATTATTGCCGGTACGATCTATCAGCTGGTTCAATGGGGCTACATCGAGTTTCAGATCGGTGTGTCCAAATACAATGCTATTTACGGCAGTTTCGCCGCAATTCCCCTCTTTTTTGTCTGGCTGCAAATCAGCTGGCTGGTAGTGCTTTTCGGTGTGGAAGTCGCCTATGCTCACCAAAATGTGGAAGCCTACGAATTTGCCACCGACTGTTCCCATATCAGCTATCGTTACAGAATATTATTGACTCTGCGGATTCTGCATCTGATCATATCGGTCATCATTAAAGGCGGGCAACCCCTGACGGCGAAAGAGATTTCCATCCAACTGGAAATCCCCATTCGTCTGGTAAATCGTATCCTGTCCAACCTGACGGAAGCGGGACTCTGTACTGAAACCGTGGCCAGAAATGGCACCGAACCAACCTGGCTGCCTGTCGGCGATGTGAACCGGTTCACCCTGCAATACGTTTTGTCCGCCCTCGATACTGTGGGTGTAAACGACATTCACGTACTGAAGGATGAAAAACTTGATAAACTTTCCCGGGCCCTGCTGGCTTTCGACCGACGACTTGAGAAAGCGCCTGAAAACAGCCTGTTAAAGGATCTCTGAAAAATGTCAGTCTCTGGCTGAACTAAGCGGCTGCTATTTATGAACTTTCTGATAAATAAATTATGAATCGGGCCTTTTGCTCTCTGAACGGTTTGAAAGTCCTGATTTTGATCTCAGTATTCACCGCTACTCGGCTCGGAGCGGACTGCGGTTCTTTGCTCAAAGGAGTGGACAGCTCAATGCTGGATCAGGTTGAAGATTACGGCGGTATTTATACGGTAAACGGGTATCCTGAAGATGCCCTTTCAATCTTCAGCAATCATGAGATTAACATGGTCCGCCTGAAGCTCTGGAACAATCCTGCCGAAGGCTATAATAATTTATACCGTGTACTCTCTATGGCAAGACGCGCGCGGGACCTGGGCCTGGATTTGTTTTTGGATTTTCACTATTCCGATACCTGGGCAGACCCGGCGCATCAGACAAAACCAGCAGCCTGGTCGGAGTTGGACTTTTCGACGCTCACGGACAGTCTTTATCAGTTTACGTATGCTGCCATTAATGCCCTTAAAGCTCAAAATACGACTCCTGCCATCGTACAAATCGGCAATGAGATCAGCTGCGGAATGTTGTGGGATGACGGACGGGTTTGCGGTCCGTTTAACACTGACCTGCAGTGGGATTTGCTGGGAACTCTGGTAGATACGGCCATCATGGCGGTCAGAGATTGTGTACAACCCGACGACTCAACCCGCATCTGTATTCATTTTGATAATGGCGCAAATCTGCCGGCGGCAGAGGAATTCTTCGAGCAACTTATTCCGCGGATTTCCGATTTTGAGATCATTGGTCTGTCGTATTACCCCTGGTGGCACGGAACTCCGGAAGATGTTTCCACAGCCATGAACGGACTGCATGAGCTCTTTTCCAAAGATATACTTATTGTGGAGACGGCTTATCCCTGGACGCTGGAATGGGTTGACGGGAGCAACAATATTGTGGGACTGGAGAGCCAGCTGCTTGAGGGTTTCCCCGCTACCATAGAGGGACAGAGGAATTTTTTAGCTCAATTGATCGGTGAAATCCGCAACATCCCGGATCAGGCCGGACTCGGACTCTTTTACTGGGCTCCGGACTGGATTTCGACACCGGACTTTGAATCCCCCTGGGAAAATCTCACTCTGTTTGATTTTGACGGTGAACTCCTCGAATCGGTCACGGCATTTGAAAACGGACTTACCGGAGATTATGACGGCGATGGAGAGATCAATGTAGCGGATGTTCTGCTGATTGTTGACTGTATTATTAATCCTCCCGGAGATTGCCCCTGCTATGATTTAAATCAGGATAATGCCGTAACGGTTCTTGACATCGTATTGCTGGTGGATTTGATCTTAGGAGCAGATTAACGGATACGGCAGTGAATTAATTACTGTAAAAGACGGATTAAAATGAAAAATATATTTTCAAATATACCGGCGCAGCTATCGGAGGAATTAACCGAGACGCTGTTAAAGGGGCCACACCTTGCAATCGAGCGAATTATTTCAAGAGGACACACTTCACCCCCGGGATTCTGGTATGATCAGGCTCTAAACGAATGGGTAACAGTGTTGAAAGGTAGGGCCAAACTGCGCTTTAAAGATGCAGAGCAGACTCTGCTGTTAGGCCCCGGAGATCATGTTATGATTCGGGCACATCGTAAACATCGGGTTGAATGGACAGCGACTGACACCGAAACCGTCTGGCTGGCAGTCCATTGGGACGGAGAACACACCGACTGACGGGTGACCGGATATGTCGGAAAAAGGTTATGTTTAACCGGGAATTATTTATTAGGACACTGCCCACCAGGACACTTGGCCGGGAGTTTCGGTACCTGCCCCGAACCGGCTCAACAAATGACCAACTTCGGAAACTGTGTATGGAAGAAACTCTTCCGGAAGGCACCCTTTTGCTCACAGACCATCAGACGGAGGGTCGGGGGCGGGGAAAACGCCGTTGGTATTCCGGGAAAGAAATGAATCTGACTTTTTCACTGCTTCTGTCTCCGCAGCTTTCACTGGAAGATTCAGGACTCATCTCCTTAATGTGTGGCGTGGCCGTCGTAGATGCTATCCGGGCGGGCGGGTATTTTTCAGCAGGACTCAAATGGCCCAATGATATTTTAATTTCAGGCAGCAAGCTCGGAGGTATCCTTACGGAACGATTCAAAACTGAAAATGGTCCTGCCGTCATTGTGGGAATTGGAATAAATGTCAACGAAGACAGTTTGCAAATGCCCGGTGAGTTGCGGCTAACCACTGCCTCATTGTTCACTGCAACAGGGGAAATCTGGTGTCGTGAGACGCTGCTGGCTGCGATCCTCGGGGCGATTGAAAGCTATGATCCGACCCGGCCGCAGGAGATTCTGAAAGCCTGGGAATCATATTGTTTACATGTGGGGAAAACGATAAAATTTCACCATGGATCCACTATGCTGAGGGGTCTGTTTGAGGGCCTGACTAACCGGGGTTATGCAAAAATTCTGGTTAGCGGACAAGAACGAATATTTTCATCCGGAGAAATTGAATTTGATGATTTTAACAATTGATATTGGCAACACGAATGTTGTTTGCACCCTGTTCAGCGGGAAGACCCGGCTGGAATCGCTGCGATTGGCATCGGACCTCAACTTTTTTGCGAAATTTTCTGCCCTGAAAAAGTATGAGGTGTCCGGGATTGTGATCAGCTCGGTGGTTCCCGGCTTAACGCCCGTCTATATAGAAACCTGCCGAAATCTGTTTCACCTTGAGCCTGTGAATGTGGATTACCGGAGTTCGGGTCTGAAAACGGATGTGATCAAACCTGAGGAGATCGGGGCAGACAGGATCTGCAATGTCATTGCTGCCATTGAACTGTACGGAACACCGGGCATTGTCGTCGATTTTGGCACGGCAACAACCTACGATGTGATTGATCCGGAAGGTGTGTTTATCGGCGGTGCCATTGCCCCCGGGATTGATGTGTCGGCGCGCTATCTGTTTGAAAGTGCCGCCCTGCTGAGAGACACGGCTTTTACCGTTCCCGAGTCTCCAATCGGTAAGGATACAGCCACAAATTTGCAGGCGGGGATCATGTTTGGGGCTGTCGATGAAGTTGAGGGGATGGTAAGACGCATCCTGCAGGAAACACAGTGGGAAAATCCACCGGTCCTGCTAACCGGAGGATTCAGCCCGCTGATCTCCCGCGCTTTGCAAATCCCTCATATTCTGGTTCCGGATCTCACCTCAGTCGGCATGCGGATCATTTATGAAAAAACCGTTAAAAAGAGTGACGGTTAATTGACTATTGTTGAAACAGGAGTCATCCAATGACTGGAATGTTTAAACTCATGGCTGCGGTTGTAATTCTTACGGTAATTTCGCCGGGTCAGAAAACACCCGATACAATTACGCCATTGGCGGATTTCGACTCAATGTGGAATTACAATGATCCTGGAGCCTCGGAAAAAAAATTCCGGGATCTGCTCCCGGCGGCTAAGCGATCTCGTAACAAATCATATTATGCCCAGCTTCTGACACAGATTGCCCGTGCCCAGGGGTTGCAGGATAATTTCGTTGGTGCAAACGAAACTCTGGACAGGGTGCAAAACATGCTTTCGGATGAGATGATAGTAGCTCGTGTGCGCTATCTGCTGGAGCGTGGCAGGGTTCTGAACTCCAGCGGTTCTCCGGAGCAGGCAAAACCGCTGTTTTACCGGGCCTGGGAACTTGCAACCGCCAAGGGTAAAGACTACTGGGCGGTTGATGTAGCGCACATGCTGGGTATCGTTGAACCACCTGAAAAACAGCTTTACTGGAGCCTGCAAGCCTTGGCAATTGCGGAAAAGACCAAAGACGCTCGTGCAAAGGGCTGGAGGGGTCCGCTTTATAACAACATAGGCTGGACCTACCATGATCTGGGCCAATTCGATACGGCCCTGGTATATTTTAAGAAAGGTTTGGAGTGGCGTGAAAAAATAGGTGATCAGGCCGGAACTCTCATCGCCAAATGGACCGTAGGCCGAACGCTGCGTTCGTTGGGCAGAATTGATGAAGCTCTGGATTTACAAAAAAAACTGGAGCAGGAAATTGCAGACAAGGAACTGCCTCCAGATGGTTATGTCTTCGAAGAATTGGGTGAACTTTACCTTCTGAAAGGAGATACCGATAACTCCAGGAAATATTTTAAGCTGGCCTATGATATTTTATTCCAGGATACCTGGCTTCAGGAAAACCAACCCGAGCGTCTTGCCAGGTTGAAGCAAAATAGTGAATAGGTTCAACCTCAAATAATTTATCAGCCGGTTTCTATTGTCCTAAAAAACGCGGGTTGAAATTTCTTAACATTTTATCCGGAGCGTGTTTTTCGGTCAGTTTTAAGTCCTTGGGGAGAGTTAGCTTATCCGGAGGGATTTTAACATTTTCCTGAAGTTTTACAGCCCGGACTTCCTGCCGTATTCCCATGGTGCTGACAATGGATTTCAGAATGATTCCATTCCAGACCCAGGTTTTGCTGCGCAAGGCTTTGATTTCCCAGACTTCACATTTTTTATTGAGGAATTCTTCTTCACCTATAAGTTTTCCACCCGCTTTTTGCATGGTCTCGTGGAGTTGTGAGATCATGTCCTTGAATTCCTGCCTGACGGGGATTGGCGCATGCACGGGATTTATGGTTTTTGTGCCGGTTTTATTTATTAAATCAATGTTATATATCCAGGTTTCATCCATGAGCATGAGCGTCTTTGATTTTTTTTCTGTGTCCCCGGCACCCAGCACAGTAGTGGAATATCTTGCTTCCCGCTTCCCGTAGTCATCTATGTACAGCATCTCGCGGCCTTGCTGCATTCCATTTAGTTCGAATTCTATAATACAGGATTTGATTGGGTAGCGATGATGCAGCGAATCCGCCTGTGTATCTGCGGCAAAGACCAGTGAACCCAGGACTAGTAACGATAATATTCTGTTCCGCATTTTATTCCCATATTTCTTAGATTGATCAAATTTCTATCGGGGAAAATTACCGGGTGATAATTCCATTTGGCAAGCAGTAAAGATTTTTGCGACAGTCGGTCAGGGGCCGGGAGGTAAGGGGCTTAACGGGTAAAGGTCGAAAAAAAACCCGGCTTAAGCCGGGTTTTTAAATCAGTCGCTGAGAAAAATTATTTAATATCTACAAGTTCGACTTCAAAAACGAGGGTTGAGTTGGGCGGTATGGGTCCCGCTCCACGCTCCCCATAACCCAGCTCAGGGGGGATAATAAGGGTTCTTTTTTCGCCTTTTGACATGGTCATGAAAGCTTCATCCCAGCCTTTTATCACACGCCCTTCACCGACCGGGAATTCTATGGGTTTGCCTCTGTCGTGCGAACTGTCAAATTTTGTACCATCCTCCAAGAGTCCGGTATAATGTGCAACCACGGTCTGCCCTTTCTGAGGTGTCGGTCCTTCGCCTTTTTTGTGGACGATCATGCGTAAGCCGGAATCAGTAACGATTTCTTCACCCGGCAGATCAAAATCAGGATCGTTAAAGGGAGCTTTGATCTCATGCAGTTCCACTTCAAAGGTCAGGGTAGAATTCGGTGGGATCACATTCCCGGCACCACGTTCACCGTAGGCGAGTTCGGAAGGAATTATAAGTTTACGCTTCCCTCCGACCTTCATGCTGCTCACACCCTCGTCCCAGCCGGGAATGACCCGGCCCATACCAATTGGAAAGGTGAATGGAGTTCCCCTGTCAACCGAACTGTCAAATTTTGTTCCATCTTCCAGCCAGCCCGTATAATCTACGACGACATTGTCACCCTTTTGCGGGGTCTCTCCTGTTCCGACGACCAGATCAATATATTGTAATCCCGATTCTGTTGTCACGACTTCTCCTTCTGTTTCTGCAGGTGCCGCATCTTCGGAAGACCGTGCGGTCGTGTTTCCGGCAGCAGCCGTATCCGCCGTACTGTTGACCTGTCCGGCGTCGTCCTGCTTTTTCGAGCAGCCGATAAGCACTAAAGATATTCCTACAAATATAACTAAAAATTTAAACTTCATTTAATAACTCCCAATTTAAGGGTTATAATTTACCGGTATTCATTCCACACTTATGAAGATAAATTCGGAAAATGTAAATTTTAGTTCCAGGAAAAGCCTGTCCGATTCCCGTTTCAGCGATGATAAATTATACCATGGAAAATGAACTAAAAACGGCAAGGTTGGCGGCTGTGGAAGCCGGCGGCGAGATCCTGGGCTATTATAAGCGCCATTATGAGATCCAAGAGAAAAGCTATCATAATCCGGTGACGGACGCAGACCATGCTGCAAACAGACGCATCAAAGAGATTCTGCTTTCTGAATTCCCCACTTACGGCTGGTTGTCTGAAGAAACTATTGATTCTGACGATCGGCTCGAACGGGAATTTGTGTGGATCGTTGATCCGCTTGACGGGACGAAGGAATTTATCGAGGGTGTAGATAATTTTGCCGTGAGTATTGCCTTGGTTAAGGATGGAGTTCCCGTAATGGGAGTGCTGTTTAACCCCGCCACCCGGGAAATGATGTATGCCGTTGCAGGTCAGGGTGCTTTTTACAATGACCACCGGGTCTGGTGCTCCCAAAAATCAACTCTTAAAACGTGTTCTATCGCTATCAGTCGCTCAGAAACCCGTAATGGATTGTGGGATAACACGGATCAGTGGTTCGCAGATAAGGGTCATATTGGCAGTGTGGCTTATAAGCTGGGTCTCACAGCCAGGGGGAAATTTGATTTTTTTGCCACTCTGCGTCCCAAAAATGAGTGGGATGTCGCTGCAGGTCAAATTATTCTCCGGGAAGCTGGAGGTGAACTCATAAATATTGCCGATGGTGAGATCAGAAAATTTAATCAGGCCAATCCTCTCATAACCCCCGGCCTTGCAGGCGGCAATCCGCAGCTGGTGACATCCTTTCAAAAACTCTGGCGCGAGCAACTGCAGGATCGACGATGAGAGCCTATCTTGAAATGGTCAAAACCGTGTTGGAAGAAGGTGTCCGTCAGCCCAATCGAACCGGTATTGACAGTCTGTCTTATTTTGGTTATCACTATAAAATCAACCTTTGGGAAGGTTTCCCTTTATTGACCACAAAAAAGGTCTATTTTTCTTCGGTCATCCGTGAACTTCTGTGGTATCTGTCCGGTGAGACACATATTCGTAATCTCCGTAAATACACAAAAATCTGGGATGCGTGGACCTCCGCTGAAAAAAACTGGGAGGTGGGTAAAATGTACGGCTATCAGTGGGTCAACTGGGAAAAGTACATGCCGGGAGAAGATGCACAGATACGGCTGGAACATTTCAATCAGATTGACTACGTGATTGATTTAATCAGGACTAAACCTCAGTCCCGGCGTATGGTCGTCTCCGCCTGGAATCCGTCCGTATTGGATGAAATTGCCCTGCCGAGCTGCCATGCCTTTTTTATGTTTAAAGTTGTGAATGGCCGGCTGAACTGTCACCTCACACAGCGCAGCGGTGATATTGCCCTCGGGATTCCTTTTAATGTAGCTAACTATGCTGTACTTACTCAGATGATTGCCCGGGAGACAGGCCTTGAAGTGGGTGAATTTTCCCATTACATTAATGATGCGCATATTTACGTGAACCACATTAAAGGTCTCGAAAAGCAACTGTCCAGAGAGCCACTGCCCCTGCCTGAGTTAGAGATCGCAAACAAACCTTTCTGGGAATTGCAGTTTGAGGATTTTAAATTGCTGGGTTACCAGCATCATCCGGCCATCAAATTCGATGTAGCAGTCTGAATCGGGCGCAGGCATTGAAGACTCTTTTACAGATTCATCTCATCTGGGCGCAGGACCAGGCCGGTGGTATCGGGAGAAACGGGAAGCTCCCCTGGCATATTCCCGAAGATCTGAAAAATTTTAAGCGGCTTACGCGGGGTCATGCGGTTATTATGGGCAAAAACACCTGGCTCTCACTACCCCTAAAACCTCTACCTAAGCGCCGGAATATCGTTTTATCCTCAAACAGGCTGACCGGTGTTGAACAATATGATTCTCTGCAGGCGTGTCTCAAGACCCTTGAAGAAGATCATTTGTCTGAGGTTTTCGTCATAGGAGGAGCGGGAGTGTATGCACAGTTTTACCCTCTTGCTTCGGATTTGCATATAACGCTCATCAGGGGCAAAACTGAGGGGCTCGATACCTGGTTCCCCATCTCCCTGGCGGAAATAAAAAAAGAATTTAAGCTGCAGGAAGAACGACGGTTATCAATGCAGGCCCGGTACACCCACTGGAGCAGAGTCCTTAAATCCCGCCGATAAAGACCAGATAAACCCCAACAACAGCGGATAGCAGTGACAGACTTCGTCGCCTGGTGATAGGTTCTTTCAGGAATAGCCAGGCAAAAATGAAAATCCAGACAGTAGAAGTCTGGTTCAGCACACTGGCCACGGATGCTTTGGTCATGGCCATCCCACCAACCCACATGGTCAGTGCTATAAAACTCCCCATAAACGAACTGCCAAGGAGCAGCGGCCAGAGAGATTTATCTTTAAAAGGTGCGATGAGATCGGACCGCCTGTTGAAATACAGAAAGATGAGACCGGAGACCAGTACGCCGGGAACCAGCCTGAACCCGGCAATCCACAGTTGCATGGAGGTATTGTCATAGACCTTGTTAAGTACCGGCTTCATGATGACGACACCGAGGGCCATCAACCCGACGGCGGTGATAGCCAGCACAACCCCTTTGCGGTATTCGTGCTGACTTACCGGGATTTTTCGGACTTTGTAGGTTGTTATCAGGATTGCAGCGATGATGAGGGCGGCGCCAAAAAACTGCAGCGGACCCAGCCGTTCACCCACCAGTATATAAGCAAACAGAATTACCATGGGGCTGTAGGCGCTGTCCACAATGGCTGATATCCCGGCCCCCAGCGTATTTAAAGACATGAAAAAAATAGTGTCGGCAATCCCGATGCCTATAATACCACTGAGAATGAGTAGCGCATAATCGACAAGTGTCAAACCGGGTGAACCTGCTTCGGCAATGGGCTGCAAAATAGGTTGATGAAGAATGAGAATGGTAGCCAAAAACAAGATCATACCCACCATGTTTTTGAACGGATTAAGTGCAATGGGAGAAACGCGCTCTCCGATTTTCTTGAAGAACACTACGGATAAGCCCCAGATCATGGCACTGGCCAGGGACAATATCTCGCCGATGTAGGGTATTTCGGTCATTCTGTATTTCTTGATTAATGTATTATTTCAGGATGGTAAAGTTGTGAGTATTCTTCAAGACGGATGAACTGTTTTATTGACTTATTTCATCCGTCGGGGTGAATACCCGGACCGAAACCTGGGGGGAGAATGTTCCGGGTCAATTACGATCGGTCAGCAAGGATATGGACCGAACCCACTGTGATGATAGGGAAAATTAAATAAGTGAAACCGATATCTGCCATGTAATCCAGGAAGGGCATCTGCATGGGTCCGCGGCTGAACATCACCAGGTCAATGATCAGACTGATCCCGAACCACAGAAAGCCCACTTTTAGCCCTTCGCTGAGCAGAACTGTACTAAAAGATCGAAAATAGAGGCGTGTAAAAACCATACAGCAGAAGGTAAGGACCAGGGGCATGATGGTTTCGAACATGGGGGAACCAACTTCCCGCAGGGGATAGATCAGAATCGCAACGACAAATGGGATCAGCCAAAGGAGAAAACCGTATCCGAGCGCATACTTAATTGATTTCATGAAATTATTCCTTTATTTTTATTAAGCAGGTCTTTGTGGTACAGCAACTTGTCACCCCGATTTGCGGATCTGAAACATCAGTTCTCCGGCTGTTTGTCGAGAGTCACACTGATTAGTCCCCGAAAATCTTTATCCCGGTAACCGGTTGCAGCATCTGCAGGATAGAGCTGATTGATTTTCTTCAGGACATCGGGATTGATATTTTTTTCTTCGCCGTGACAATGCAGACAGACGCCACCCATAACAATGGGCTGATAATAGCGGTAAAAGACCTTTTTGGCCTGGATAATCCTTTGGATGTAGTACTCCGGCAAGTCCTCACCCGTCTGCACCTTTTCGTTGTAATACAGCAGCGCTTCTTTCTCATATTTATCAGGGGCATCTGCCGGATTGCGAACTCTGAAAGCAGTCCTTTTAATTGCCGTTACACCGTCGTATTTATCAATTATGCGCTGCGCATATACCGGTGCCCATTGATTACAGATAGTAATGGTATTTACAAATCCGCTGGCATCAATTGAATTTAGTAAGGTTTCCCGCAGGTTTCCGGTCAATTCTCCCACAACCTCTTCCCCCAATTGAATTTCACGGACAGCTTCTTTCGGGTCAGGAATAGTAATCCGGTCATCTTGTATCTCGCAGGCCGTGATTAAAATAAGAGCTAGCAGAAGTAATGAGATAATCTTATACCAATTCATGACATGAATTTTACACTTCCAAGGTGTAATAGCCGAAACATTTATTCTTTGAAAGGTCCAATTACTAATGGAATAATATCCAGGATGTTGATATCGCCGTCTGCGTTCACATCTCCAGCCCATAATTCATAGGGAGAGAGTATCTCCTGAAAACCGAGAATGATTGACACGATCGCCACGATATCAATAATATTAATGTTGCCGTCTGCGTTCACATCTCCTTTTTGAAAAAACTGTGTGATGATGACGGAAATTCCATCAAAACGGGTATGCCCAACTCCCGGACCTCCGATTGCCCCGGCATCGAGAATGGCATGATAGCCGGTACCGGGAGACAAATTCAACAAAGTATCCACCGCCTCTACATAGGTCCACTCTATGGCGTCAGATGGAATTGACATCAGCAGGTCACCTGAGACCGGGTCACCTATCCCAATTCCGGATAACAGAGGAATATTCTCTTCCACCTTTATCCAGCCGGCCAGGCTCACAACGGGTACATGATCCGATACATAATGGAGCTCCGGCAATAATTGAGTCGCCTGCCCAGGGAAACAGCCCTGGTAATTCCCGGATTCCAATCTCAAACTCCAATCACCTTCTCCGGCCGGGGCATCCTGCACTGATTCGGCGAAACAATTGACCTCCCAGTTATCAAGACTTGGCAGGGATTCATTTTCAAAGCCCGGATTGAGCACCAGGTTTTGAGAGAGCGCTAGTGATAAAACCAGCGTACCGGTTAGAATATTAAGTAATCGTTTCATGACCTCTCCTGCGTGATTTAATCTTTTATACGGACTCGTGCAAAGATGAGGGACAAGTTATCGGCCTGGATCAAGGATCAAATTCACCAATCGGACTACATCCAATATATTCAAATCATTGTCACTATTCAAATCCCCTGCCCAGAACTGATAGTCCGTGGGGGTTTCGGTCTGAATGACGAAATTCACCAGCAAGACGATATCCAGAATATCCCGGCTGCCATCCTGATTGACATCTCCCGGCATACCAACAACGACAGAAGCACTGCCGGTCTCTGCAGGGATGGAATTCCCCTGGGGATCCGATACGATGACATCCGCAAAACCGAGCCCGATCACAGTGCCCGGTTCAACCGCTTCGGATGCCTGGTAGTAGAGCGTGGCAAAAGTGTATTCTCCGGGCTCCAGGGCACAGCCTTCCGTTGAAAAGAAGACGGTGATCACAGCCCCCTCAACCTCGTTGAAGCTGGTGGAGAAACAATCGAGCTCTGAAGTAAAACTTACCGTCGTCAACAGATCGGGGTCATCCAGCATAGTGAATTGAATGCCGGCAACTGCTTCCGCATTCTCCAGGAAGATGGGAATGGCCACGGTGTCACCGGGGAGAACCGTTCCTCCTCCGGCGGTTATCAGTGCCGGGAACATATTGTCGAGAGGATTTAAATAAAAATTCCGTTCGGTGAGACCGTCGATCCAGATTTCATCTGCGAGCCCAACATAGCCTTCAGCTTCTATTTCCACGCTGTACAGTCCCGGTTCGGGCAGGTCAATCCAATAATTCCCTTCTTCGGTGTAAGTTTCAAACTGCATATCACCCAGCCACAGGACAATATGAGCGTTCCACAGGGGAACCGTCTCACCGAATATGTTAATTCCGTACACCATGCCCGTGAGCACAGGTTCAATTGGCTGAGAACCAAAATAAAAATCTACCTGAATTTCTACACCGGGTGGTACAAACGTATCCTCGTTGAGACTCTCTCCGCCGGGCAGTTCACAGGTAATGAGATAGGGCCCGGGCATTACTTCCATCTCATACCCTCCATCTTCCCCGCTTACGGCATCATAGGCTGCCCCGGATAACTGCTGGACTGCCGTGATGACCGCGCCGGGGATGACCTCGATCACATCTTGTGTGGTTTGAAAAACCGTGCCGAAGAGGAGGCCATTGTCCTGGGGCTCCCAGGGATAAACACAGGCCTGATTGCTGAATTCAGATTCCATTTCATTCGCAACAGCAGACACCTTAAAACAGGCGATGGAATCGGGACCCGGAAAATCATTAAAGAGATATTCATAATGCTGTTCCGGTGTCTGATCGATCAGGGTGTATTCAAAATCCGACTGCCAGCCGAGATTGGCGAAAATATTAAAGACCGGCGTCATATCAGGGTCCGGCAGCGGTGGGTATTGCCAGTCGAGAATCGCCGTTCCTCCCAACCCGTTCGAAGGATCATACCAGGCAGTCAGGTTGACCGGCGCAGGCGGGAAAGGCGGTTCCATATTCCAAACACAAACAGTGTTAGAAGGGGGCGACTCCAATTCATTGCACAGGGCTGTTACGCGGTAACAAATTTCCCAGGGCTCGTCATCGGGGAATTCCGGTTGATGTTCCCAGCTCAGGTCACTCGTTTCCCCGACCATTTCCCACTGACTATCGGGAATATCAGGAGCGCGGGCATAGATTCGGTATTGAATCGGGCAGTCATCCGGGATATTCTGGGGTGCCCCCCAGGTTAGAAAAACAACCTGCAGGGCGGGGTCCGTTTCAGCAAGCAGATTCCGGGGAGGTGAGATTTGCGGATATTCCCAGGCATTGAAATGAAAATTCAATTCCTGTTCGGTGTCCGGCTGAATCACAATTTCGCTTTGCAGGGTCCCCAACTCCGTAATGCAGGTCACTATCCAGGGGATATCAATTGCGGGAAGTTCCAGAAGATACTCACCGTTTTGGTTGCTTTCAGTCTCAGGGTTAGGTTCGGGTCCCCAGGCCGGTGTAGCCGAGATTAGCGCTCCTTCAATGGGGAAGGTGGGTCCCTCAGGTGATAGTTGGCCGGTGACAAGACCGAAAATCCAGCCCACCTCGTTGACGGATTCAGGCTGCAGGTAAAAATCAAGTTCAAGGGGTTCATTGCTGTAACCGGGCAGGGGTTCACTCTGGTCGATATACCCTGCCAGTGCTACCATAATTTCGAAAGCGGCATAGGCCACATCACCAAATTCATAATATCCGGTCGAGTCGGTAAATGTTTCTGCCAGCAGTCCCCCGGTAAAGCCTCCGAAGATCTGCACCAGCGCACTGTACAGCGGAACCGGCATTTCGCCTGAGGGATTATCTGCATACACGTGGCCGTACAGGGCCGCAACCTGCAGGTCTTGAGGGATCAGTTGGAAATCAACCTGGTATTCCAATTCTTGCGGTAAAAAGGTCTCATCCGCCGGTTGAAAACCCTCCGCTGTGCAGGTTGCCGTAATAGGCCCATCCCACAACCAAAGAAAAGTGAACTCATAATAACCGTCTTCATCGGAGAAGCCTCCCATATCCGGACCGTTGCCGACGAAAATATGAGCTCCGGCGAGGGGTTGGACCAGCCCGGCACTTAGTGTGGTTACCTGTCCGAATAGGGTTACTTCCTGGGAAAACAACGGTAATGCGAGAAACGGCAGAAAAACCGTCAAAATTTTTATCTGCCGGTAATTGAAGATTTTCTTAAACACGGCGGGGTCCTCCTGTTCAAATTGATGAGGCAATACGAGGAGTAATTTAAGACTTTTTAAACTAATCTGGAAGTGCCCGGCACGTCCCCTGCCCGCAGCCGGCTTTAGCAGGCCTCAGAGAGCGGTAACATCAGGCGGTCAGAACTACGCTGCCAGGCCAGGTTGTCAGGGTTGACTTCCGAAAAGGGTCTATCCGGGGAGCTTATCCGGATTAAACAGATACTTTTCCATGATCTTGATCTCATCAATGCCCGAGATTACGATTGACGGATCCGGAATCAGCTCTTCATCAGCAATTTTCCCCTTATAATCAATCTGCGACAGAATGAATTTCATACAGTTCACCCGGGCAAGTTTCTTTTTATCCGAGCGAATGATCGTCCACGGGGTCAGGGTCCTGTTGGTTTCCGTGATCATCTGGAATTTCCGCATGGAATACTGGTCCCAAAGGTCCTGCGCTTTTTTATCAACAGGAGATATTTTATATTGTTTAAGAGGGTCGCTGATGCGGGCATCAAAGCGGCTTTTCTGAGTCATTTTTGACACGGAAAAATACAGTTTAAATAATTTGATGCCGTCTTTTACCAGTAATTCTTCGAAAAGTGGTGCATATTTCAGAAAGCGTTTATTCTGTTCGTCAGTACAAAAGCCCATTACAGGTTCAACCATGGCCCGATTGTACCAGCTACGATCGAATAAAACCAATTCTCCTGCTGCAGGCAGATGCGGTACATAGCGCTGAAAATACCATTCGGTCTGTTCCCGGTTACTGGGTTTATCCAGAGCTACTACACGTGCACCGCGAGGATTGATATGTTCGGTGATGCGTTTAATAGTCCCGCCTTTGCCGGCGGCATCGCGTCCTTCAAACAGCAGGAGAATCCGCAACCCCCTGGCTTTCACGTGGTTCTGCAGTTTCAGCATTTCGACCTGCAGTTTTCCGAGTTCTTTTTCATATTCGATCACATGTTTTTTAACCCAGATTGCAATCTTGCCTTTGGACTCCTTATTATCAACGGACGCCAGGGCCGTTCCCTCGGATAAAATTTCCGACGGGATTTCTTGAGAGGTCTTTACCCGGGGCCTGCGAGTTGTGGCGGCAGACCCCTTTTGGGATGCGGGTACGGCTTTGGCTTTTTCTGTGGTTTTGTGAGCACTTTGCTTTTCAGTCATAATTTTCTCCTGCCATATTTCTTGAAATATTTTACGTATTTACACTCACCGTGCCGGGCTGTATAACGGTCAATTTGTTTAGAATATGTATTTTCCATAACGTCGTTTTTGGCGCTTCATTATCTTGATTTCCTGGTCTGCGGGAATCACAATTCGCGGATCAATGTTGAAATCCAGTTTTTTTGCCCGCCCCCGATAGCGTACCGAATTGAGGATCACCTTCATGGTTTCCCGTCTTGCGAGGTGTTTGTTGTCTGAGCGGATAATTATCCAGGGGGCTTTCGATGTACTGGTGGCTTTGAGCATTTTGTATTTCTTTTCCGTAAATTCATCCCAGTATTGCTGAGCCTGCAGATCCACTTCGCTGAGCTTCCAGGAACGAAGGGGGTCGTTTTTACGGCGTTCAAAACGGTATTCCTGTTGCTTTTTAGATACGGAAAAATACAGCTTTAATAAAATTGTATCGCCATCCGATAAAAAATTTTCTTCATAGGAAACAACATTCTTAAGAAATTTTTTATATTGCTTTTCAGTGCAAAAATGAAAGATAGGTTCAACCATGGCGCGATTGTACCAACTGCGGTCGAACAACACTACCTCCCCGGCATGTGGGAAATGCTCGATGTATCTTTTCATGTGCAGTTCCGTTTTCTGATTATAGGTGGGCTTCCCCAGCGCAACTACACGATAATGCTTCTCGTTCATATAGCGTACAACCCGGCGGATGGTCCCGCCCTTTCCCGAAGCATCCCGACCGTCAAACAGGACGATAAGTTTTCTCCCGGTCTTTTCAAGGTGGCGCTGCATCTTGATCAGTTCGGCCTGGTAGGGTTTCAGTTCCCGTTTGTATAGCTGCCTTTTAAGGGCTGAATTCAACAGTTTCTGGTCAATTTCCTGCTGTGCAGCCCACGATCGTCTGGTCATCGAGATAGTTTTCCCATTTGCATAATATTATAAGTTCTCATCAAAAGTCTGAAAACGGCATTGTAAACCGGTCAGGTCTTCAAAGTATTGTTTCTTTCGCAAAGCTCCCCAGATCTCTGTTAAAACATCCAGCTGAGAAACCAAATAAAAAGTAAGTATGTCTTTCTTAAGTTTGATTCTTATTTTCTGTACATTGCTGCCATGAGATCTGTCCAGGCCGTCGGCTATTCTCAAAATGGCAGTGGCAATTTTCACCGTTTGCTGCCATCTTGCAGGAAGCCGCTTAAAATCAGGGTCTGCCCGTCCTGGAAGTTCACGTCGGTGAAATTTTGCAATACAGGCGATTGTCAGCAGTTCCTTTTTCTTAAAACCGCCCAACCCCTCACGCAGGATGATATCTCTGCTGTGTTTGTGATGTTGTCTCGGGCTGACGGATTGCCCTATATCATGCAGCAGGGCACCTGCTTCCAGATAAACAGATTTTTCGTCACAGAACAGTCCGTTTTTTTTCAGTTTTTTGAGGATGGACTTTGCCAGCCGTCGAACCTGATCGGAGTGCCGACCGTTTTTTTCAAATCGATCTCGTAACTTTGCTGCCTCTTTTAGTCTGCGCTTTGTACCCAACGGATCAGAGAGTTCCTTTCAATTTTGACAAAAACTGTGCCGTTAGATATCCGGCGGCGCTTCCGGCCCGACACCAGTCAAGATACAGACCATGGAAATGCTCAAACTCTCTAAGCAGCTCGGTGGTAATTTTCGGATTTCCCTTCAACAGCCGGAAAAGTACCATAAAATACATTACTTGTGTTAAAGCCTCAAATGCCGCCTGATCAAAATACTCCTCATCTTTGCAGGCATGCATTTCCAGCAGCTCGCGTACTGCTTGCCGTTTAAATAAACTGCGAAACAGGGCGGAAGCAGAATTGCAGCCTTGTTTTATCTCCTCTATCAAATCCTGTATGCTCATCATCACAGGCAGGAGCTTACCTGCAAGCCGGATGTCCTGTCCCGTGAGATCGAACTCTCTAAATAAAGTCTCAAGAACCGGTCCCAGACAGAGCATCTGCAGCAGCGATATTCCGGCCTTTTTGTCTTCGAGGAATTCAGACAGTTCCCTGGTACATATCCAACTCACCATGAGTGCTTTTAAGCAGGAATTACTCCGGATTTTCCTTAAAGCCGATACAGCCGGCAGGTCTGTCTGTGTCGTGTCGGTGGTGAGTGCTCTCAATTGTTTTAAACTTGCCAGGTCTTCCGCCAGATGCCTTTGAGCAGCCTCCACTGCCCCCCGGCCGGAAAATTTTTCCATCTGGGACAGAAATTCCCGACCCTCCGGGCCCGGATCCACAGGCCTGCCGGCAGCAGCCTCCCGGGCAGTGGTTTCGGAGTAATCCGGTATAAAATATTTCAGCATAGTGCTACTGAAAAATTTTCTGAAAGCGTTGTGTACAGGGGGCAGTAAATATTCACTGACGGCAGTTTCTATATTTGCAACGCCTTTGCCCTCCAACTGCTGACAGAGTGCCCGGTAAATTTGCAGTGATGAATCGCTCACCTGTCGAAATTCCATAAAAACATGATATCCATAGCCCTCTAATTCGAGATAGAGACCTTTTTTGATGAGTTCATCAGCAGGGTGCAGATATTCCTTCCCGCAGATTGTGTCCCGGAAAATTACAAATTTATCTGCCCCGTGAGCAAGTTCCAGTATTGCTCCCAGCTCTTTCTGCTGTAAATGCGCGCTGCCGGAGCTGTTTTTTTCGAGACGGGCGGCTGAGATTTTGATCCACCCGGCGGTTCTGTTATAGCCGTTGTTGTACACCACCAGATTTTTTTCTCCCTGCCAGGAATTGGAATAGGCAATTACATTCTCGTCCACTATACCGCCGGATGTATAAAGGTCAAAAAGATAAAAATTTTCAGCTCCGGCAAAATGACGACGCTTGTGCAGCAGGGGAAAAATCACATTTTCGTGACTTTTGATCAGCTGTTCATTTTCCTGTTCCTGCCAGTAGGCCCGGGTGTATTCCATACCGTATTTTTCTTCGAAACCTTCAATCTGTCCGTGGGCAAACATGGGCAGACCCGGTAAGGTAGTCATAAGTACACAGACTCCGAAATATTTGTCATCCCGGCCGAATTGACTGGCGGCAGATTCTTCATCGGGATTGCTCATGAAATTGACATAGCGCTTCAGTATTTCCGGATCAAATTCCAGTGTATTTTTGAGCAGCTTTCTGAATTTGCCGTTTTCTTCCATTTTCAACATGTTCATGAAAGCCGAATTATAGACCCGGTGCATCCCAAGATTGCGTACGAAATAGCCTTCCATCATCCAGAATGCCTCCGCCAGCAACAGAGTGCCCGGAGCCTCAACTGCAATTCGGTCTGCCACTTCACGCCAGAACTCCACCGGGAAAGCCCGTTCAAATTCGGTCTTGGGCAAGCTGAACTCAGCGCGGGTTGGAATATCACCACCACTGCCGGGTTCAGGGAACCACAGACGTCGGTAATGTCTTTTGGCCAGAGTCATGGCCGCATCAAAGCGAATGATAGGAAAAAGCCGGGCAACTTCCAGGATGATTTTCATCACTGCCTGCCGGAGATTGTGATTCAGGTAATTCAGCTGAGCCGTGTCATTCCACGGCATGGACGTTCCGTCATTTCCGTGGTAAATGTACTGGATTTCCCCCGTTCGCAAATCTTCCCGTTTGAAAACTACCGCCGCATCCGTGCGATCATAGTAATGATCTTCAATACTTACGCTGATTTCCCCGCAGCCCGACAGATTTTCACCGCTGAAACTGTAATTGGGATAGGGACAATCCGGCCGGGAGATGAACCACTCCGGATGCTCAATTATCCAGGTTGAATCCAGACCTGTGTGATTGGGAACCATGTCGCAGGCCAGACGGATTCCACGGTATTGGCAGCGTTTTTTCAGGTCTTCAAGGGCGGGATAGCCGCCCAGCGCAGCGGCGGGGCGGTAAGCTTTGAGGGAATAGGCTGAGGCGGCCGCTTCCGGATTGCCGCACAATTGCTTGATCCTGCGCGAGGCGGGGCTGCGTTCCCATAGACCGATGAGCCAGAGTCCGCTGAAACCCCGGGCCGCCAGCAGGTCCAATTCCTCATCGGGGATCTGGTCCAGACGCGAGATCGTCCGGGAATATTTGTTGGACAACTGATCCAGCCAGACCAGTATGTTCTTTGCCATCATCACCAGCCGAGGCATCCAATGGCTGTCACTTGAAAACCGCTCCTCCCCGTCATCCGCATAGGTAATTACCTCAGCCGGTCCTGGCCCGGCTCCTCTGTATTTTTCCTCCTCTCTGAGTACGTCCCGTCCCAGCAGCAGCCGTGAGAAGTCGAATCCCACCCGTCTAAGCAAATCATCCCAATTGGTGGCAATATACTGCAATTGACCGGAGAGTGAGTCCGGTGAAAAAATAACGGGTTCACGGAGTAAGGCGATGAGATTTTGTCCTTTTGTTCCCAATCCTTTACCGCTATCTGAACAGCGCTTTATTTCCTCAATAATCGTTGTGTAATCGGATTTGCTGCGGAGTTGTGAGTCATCAAACAGCTCCCGGGCGCCGGTAAAGGCCGGATTGCCGTTGGCCAGCCACAGGTAGAGCATTTCTTCCAGTGTGGATTCTGAAGGGCTGTATTGCGGAGTGCTTTTGGCCGCATGACCCCCCGCTTCCCGTGCTGCCCCGGCGGCCGTATCCAAAGGAAATTCTTCTGTGAATCGTATCAGGGAGTCCGTTAACCTTTTCGAACCGATTTTCTGCTCAACCCGCTCCAGAGACCCGGCAAACAGCGTAGTATCCGCATCCTGCTTTAAGGCGCCGGTGACCAGGCGTATTATTTCATTAATGAGTCCCATGGCGAACAATTCTGCCGCCGTAGCAAAATCTCCGGGCTGTTGGAGCATGTCCCGTCGATCATTGATTTTTTTAACCAGTTGGCGGATCTGCTGCAGATTCTCAAGCTGCAACTTCCCCGTGGGAGACCAGTTTGACTGGCCCAGATCATATTTAACTCTGCATTTCCGGGAGATATGAAGTTCCATAATATTTTTCTGTTCTGCTTGGGTGAGCGGCTTATATGCGGTAACACCCCGCAACGGGCTTTTAGCGGCGGCCTGTCGGAGTTCTACCGGATAACAAACCAGAGACCCTTTGAGGTGGCAACAATACTCTCGTCCTCCTTTTTAAGGATTCTGCCTTCCATTGCAATGAGGGTTCTCCTGGCGGAGATCACCCTGGCGGAGATCACCAGGGTCTCTCAGGGATGCGCCGGAGAGTGGAAAAAAATATTGTGGCTGGCCGTAGTCATGGCTCTGGCATCGGCATAAACGGGCTTATCCACCACCGTGGCAGCTCCGGCACCCAGGGTTTCATCCAGGAGAGTGAACAGAAAACCGCCGTGGGCAATTCCAAAGGGATTCAGCCAGTCCTCCCGCACCGTAACCTCGGCTACGACTTTTCCCTCGCGGTATTGCGTAAGCTGTATATCCAGCGATCTGGAAAAGGGGGCCGGAAATTTTCCATGGGGGAATTTGGCCTGGATTTTTTCATATAATTTTTGATCTATCATGGCGTTGTCCCATCTGAACTTTTATTCGACATTAATTGAAGGAATTCTTCTTCGCTGAGAATCCTGATCCCCAGGGTCTGTGCTTTGGTCAGCTTGGAGCCGGCACCCTGCCCGGCTACAACATAGTTCGTTTTGCTGCTGACGGAGGCGCTGGCTCTGGCGCCCTGTTTTTCCACCATCGTTTTAGCCTCTGTCCGTGAAATTTTTTCCAGACTGCCGGTGAAGACAAATATTTTTCCAGCCAGGGCGCTGTCTTTAGGTTTGATAACGGTTTGGAATGTGAACCCTGCTGCCAGGAGTCTGTCGAGGATGCCTGCATTGGAGGGGTCTGCAAAGAAATCAAGCAGTGATTGGGCCATGATGTCACCGATTTCCGGAATGGCGATGAGTTCATCAAAGGAAGTTTTCCGTAAGCGTTCCAGCTTTCCGGCGAAAGCCTGTTCCAGCAATTTGGCTGCATGTTCTCCCACATTGCGGATGCCCAGGGCGAAAATAAAGCGGGCCAGTGTAGTGTGTTTTGATTTTTCAATTTCGGCCATTATGTTTGCGGCCGATTTTTCACCCATACGTTCGAGACCGGCCAATTGGTTCCGGGTCAGGTCATAGATATCAGCTACATCCGACAGCAATTCTTTTTCCACCAGCTGATCCACGAGTTTTGCGCCGAAACCTTCAATATTCAGGCAGTTTTTAGCGGCGAAATGTTCGATGCGGCCCTTCACCTGCGCCGGGCAGGCCATGTTCTGACAGCGAGCCACCGCCTCACCGTCAGGTCGTGACACACGGTGTCCGCAGACCGGGCAGTCATCCGGCAGAAAATAAACGGCTGTTCCCGGCGGCCGTTTTGCAGTGATCACTTTTACGACTTCCGGAATCACATCGCCGGCCCGCTGGATGAGAACCGTATCGCCGATGCGGATATCTTTGCGCCGGATCTCATCCTGATTGTGCAGAGTAGCATTGGAAACCACCACGCCGCCCACCGTCACCGGTTCCAGTTTTGCTACCGGTGTCAGAGCTCCGGTGCGGCCCACCTGCACCTCAATGTCATTGACGATAGTAGAGACCTGCTGAGCTTTGAATTTGCCGGCAATTGCCCAGCGTGGATTGCGGCTGCGGACACCCAGCTGAGCCTGTTGGGCAAAGGAGTTCACTTTAAACACTACACCGTCAATATCGTAGGGCAGTTCGTCGCGCCGGGCCTCCATGCGGCGAAAAAACTCCACCATAAATTTAGCTCCCCGGCCCCTTTCAATGAGCGGATTAACCGGGAAACCCCAACGCGGCAGAGCAGACAGAAATTCGTAGTGTGAAGCAAAAGTCATATCCGTGATATGGCCCTTTGAATAACAGTAGATGCGCAGGGGTCTTGTGGCGGTGATCCGGGCGTCCAACTGTCTCAAACTGCCTGCCGAAGCATTCCGGGGGTTCGCAAAAGGTGCTTCACCGCTCTTCAGGCGGCGGGCATTCATCTTTTCAAAATCCGCTTTATTCATGAAAACCTCGCCTCGTACTTCCAGGATTCCGGGAATGGTCAGCCCGTCACGTAACTTCAGCGGAATGGCGCGAATGGTACGCAGATTTTGCGTAATATCCTCTCCCGTGATACCGTCGCCCCGTGTCGATCCGTAAGCAAAATTTCCATTTTCATAGACCAATTCCACGGCCAGACCATCCAGCTTGGGTTCGGCAACATAGTCAATATCCGTCTCAATATCCAGACTCTTTTTGACGGCTGTATCGAAGGCATAGACCTCTTCTTCATTCATGGCATTGGCCAGTGACAACAACGGCTGGCGATGAGTAATGGTTCCGAAGGTTTTCAGCGGCGGGGCACCGACACGCTGGGTGGGAGAATCGGGCGTGATAAGTTCCGGATGCTGTTTTTCCAGTTTTTCCAGATTCCGCAGGAGCCTGTCGTACTCCCCGTCCGAGATGATGGGATCATCCTCCACATAATAACGCAAATTATGCTCGATGAGCGCTTTCCGGAGGCGGGATATTTCTTCAGCGACGGACATGCTCCGGTATTATTCGGCGGGCTTGTCAGCGGCAAGCATATTGATTTCGCTCTCTACGGCAGAATTCAAACAGAAATATTCACCGCTCCTGAACTTAAATGTTTTATGTTCGTAATCACCATGATCGTTGATGAAATACAATTCTTTGAACTCATCCCGACGACGGATGATCTCGTCCAGGGCATGGATGAAATGATCAACATCGGCAGGCGTGTTATAAATCCCGAAACTCACCCGCACCATGCCCATCCAGGGTTCAGCGTGCCAGTCTTTTACCTGCCTGACGCGGGCGATATGTATCTCCCGGCTGTGGGTCAGCTCCAGCATCTTCTCAACATAGGGATGGGCGCAGAAACATTCGTTACGCACGGCGATGTTGAAGTAATCGTTAAGGATAGCCGCCACAAGACCATGGTTATAATGACGTATATTGAAAGAGATCGTTCCGGCCCGGGGGCATGAATTTACATCCGTCTCTCCGTAAACGACCACATCCTCAAATTTCAGCATGGCTTCCAGCGCCCGGTTTGTGATGGTTTGATCATCACGCAGGACCTTTTCCATACCGATACGATCCAGAATGTCGATAGCCGCACCCAGCAGAACAGCGCCGTAGATATTGGGCGTGCCGGCTTCTTCCCGGGTGGGGAATTCATCAGAGATGATGTAACTGTCGGGGAAAACCCTGTCCACCATGCCGCCGCCGACTTCTTCCGGTTCCAGGCTTTCTAACAGCGATTTCCGGGCTACTACCACTCCCGGCGAACCCGGAGCATAGGTTTTATGTCCTGAAATGACCAGGGCGTCCACATTGTGCAGGGGGTTCTGATGTCCGCTCATGCGGATGGGCACATGCGCCGCCATTTGTGCTGCATCCACAATGAGATATGCTCCGTATTCATGAACCAGCCGCGCAACCTCATTAATGGGATTGATGATGCCAGTGACATTGCTGATGCCCGTGACGGACACATAGTTGATCTTATCCCGGTATTCTTCGAGATAGGTTTTGAGCAGGACCAGATCGATGCAGCCCATGTGAGATTCGTGTGTATCCACAGGAATATGGATCACCGTACCTCCGTGTTTGCGGTGGGGCAGATCGTTGGAATGATGCTCCATGATGGAGATCAGCACGATATTGCGTTCAGGCCGCAGATGTTTAAAGGTGCGGGCCATGCGGTTCATGCCGGCGGTAACACCGCTGCCGGTGAAAAAACAGGTATATTCAGCAGGGTCGGCCCCGACAAAATCCCGGATCCGGTCATGGACCCAGGCAAAAGTATCGGTGGCGATGCGGGCACTGTAATGCATCACGGAATGGGTATTGGCATAATGATTTAGAAAATCAGCTGCTGCCCGGTAGGCAGAGCCCATCATCAGCGTAGAGGCTGTGGAATCGAGATAAATTCTGCGGGTGGTTTCACCGGTAGCCAGTTTATATTTCGTATTTAGTCCGATGAAATCAGATTGGATCACCTCCAGCAGGGCTTCTCCGGAGAGTGTATTTTTTGAGTTAGGCATGTTTGTCATGGGGTAAAATTAGGAGATTTTGCTCTATAGTGACGACAGAAGTTTGAGGATGATTCTACGGATTGCCGGTGAACCATGTTACGATCATCGCCTCTGCCGGAAGCGGCCGGCAAACCCTACCGGATTGCTTCAGCACCATTCACTTCCCTACAATTCGGTTTTTTCCAGAACCCGCAGTCCCCACTTAAGTGGTAGCCAGACCAGCAGAGAATGCAGTGCGATTATGCCCGCCGTGACTGAAAGCGTGACACCTGTGTACCCGGTATCCATAAGCCACATGAGCAGCCCCATGGCGCTAACCATCAGGCCCACATAGACCAGACTGGTGATAATGGTGATGATACCGCCTGTACCTGAGCTGATTTTTATAGGGTTGCTCTCATCAAATTGAGCGAATACGGCACCGAACCCCAGAGAGATACTGATCAGGACCAGGCTCATCACGAGCAGCATGACCGAAGAGATCACAGCAGTGGGCAGATCCCGGCTCAAAAATAAGTTACTCGTGAGAGAAACGGCTTCCGCCAGGGTGAAAAAGACGGCGAAAGATAACCAGAATTTCTGCCGGAATAACTGTATGATCTTCAGCGGCGAAGACAGGACCACCCACAATCCCCTGCCCTCGAGACTGATGAGTGGAAAGACAAAGCGAGAGGTCAGAGCCGCAATGATGAAGCTGCTGAAACCGAAATTAAAGAGATAGATCAACCGCTGCCAGAAGGGATCTATAGCGGATGTTTTCAGATCAAAGCGTGACAAATTAATAAGATAGACGGCAATGAAAAATCCGAAAAACAAAAATTGAATCCACTGCTGGGGAGTGCGCCGAAACTGGATCAGGTCTTTCTGCACCAGTCCCCGGATTTGAGGACCCAGTTTCTGCAGAATGCTGAAATGCAGGGGCGTGACGGTTTTTTCAGGAGCGGTTTTTCTGCCGCTGAATTCCATTATCTGAAAGGAGCGAAAATAGAGTCTGCCGGCCAGCTGTCGCGACAGTTCGTAAAACAGCAGCGCATTGGTGAGCATGATCCCGGCGAAAAAAATAAAGTGCACTCTGGCTGCTGCCGCTGCAGTCACAAACAGCTGGCTGAACCAGTTGCTGGGAATAAACGGGAACGGCACCCGGGATAAGTTCTGCAGGTAACGGTTCAGCATGCGGAAACTGGCAAACTCACCGCTCATTACGACCTCTGTCCGGCCGAAGTGCAGATATAAGCCGAATAACAGTACGAAAATCACAGCCAGACTTAAAAACACAGTGCGCAGTCTGAACCATTTGGAGAGATACACAACCGTCATCGTAAGACAGAGTCCCAGGGCGGTGCTTATCACGAGAAAAGGCAAAAGTCCCACCACATAGATCAGTCCTATCTCAGAACCTGGGATTGATTTGATGCTTCCATAAGCCAGGGTTAAAGGCAGTCCTAACAGCAAAATGGCCCATGAGCTGTAAATCAGGTTTTCGTAAAATTTAAGGGAAAATATTTCCCTGTGCGCCAGGGGCAGTGTCAACAGGAAAAAGACCTCTCGTGAACGGTAGAGTGTTGAAAAAGCAGTGATAATGTTCGACAGGATCAGCAGATAAAAAATGACTGACCAGCCGAGATAGAAAATCCTGTCCAGCAGCAGACTCCCGATCTCACCTTGCAGGCGAAGAAAGATAGCGCCCTTCATGAGCAGCAGATAAGCGCCAAAGATCATACTGCAAATAATACTGCCGGAGACCAGTATCTCCAGCCATTTCCGCCTCAGGTCAAGTTTTAAATGTGTGAAATAAGCCCTGAATTTTAACCACCCGAGTGTGAAAGCAGGGTCAGCATTCAGGAGCATCAGGTTGTTCCCCGGGGTCAATAATATTGAAATACAGCTCTTCCAGTGTCTGCTGTCCATGGTGATCACGAAGTTCTTCGAGTGATCCTGCCCTGACCATGCGTCCGTGGTTGATGATGATGATGCGGTCAGAGAGCTTCCCGGCGGTGTGCAAATCGTGAGTTGAAAGAAAGATAGTGAGTCCCCGGGCTGCTTTTTCACGCAACAGGTGCCTGGTCGTGCGGATGGTTTGCGGGTCCAACCCTACCATAGGCTCATCAATGAGGAGTATTTCAGGCTCGTGCAGCAAGGCCGCCGCAAAGACAATACGTTGTTTCATGCCCCGGGAGTATTCTTCGATGCGCTGACCGACCCAAGGTCTGAGCTGAAGTTTTTCCTCATAAAATTCAATTTGACTCCGGATATGTGCGGCTGCCATGCGGTAAAGATTTCCAATTAGTTGCAGGAATTCCCGGCCGGTCATTTTCTCATATAAATTGGGTGCATCGGGGATGTAACCGGTGATCTGTCTGGCGGCAAGGGGCTCTTTCAAGATATCAATGCCGTTGAAAACGATGCGGCCGCTGTCCGGGGTCATAAGTCCCGCCAGCATTTTGATAGTCGTCGTTTTGCCGGCACCGTTCGGACCGAGAAAACTGAAAAGGTTGCCATCATCCACCTGCAGGGTCAGGTTGTCCACCGCTTTCAAATTCCCGAAGGCTTTGGAGAGATTGTAAACTTCGATCATGGGTTGTTAATACTCCGTGCTGATAATTCTGATGGAGACCTGTCCCAGAACAGGGATTAGTTCTGTGAGGTTATTAAAATCGTTTTCAAGAAAAGCGATATGGGTGGCATCCGCTACGGGTTCATCGAAAGTCGGATCGAGAGATGTCCACTGACCATCGACATGCACTACCGGCCAGGCATGATACAGGAAACGTCCATCCATATAAACGACGCCAATATCAACTTTTGTGGGAATACCCCGGGCGCGGCTGAGAGCCGTGAAAAGTACCGTGTGTTCACTGCAATCCCCTTCCTGATGATCCAGAATTTCCAGGGCGGATGTAAAATTCACCACCGGCCATTTTTTCAGGTACTTGAAAACCCATTCCCGCAGAGTCTGAACGCAGGTTTCGGGGTCCGGTATCTGTGCCAGAATTTCGGCACTTTTCCGGCGGATGCGGGGATGATCTGCCTGAATAAACTCGTTGGAAGCCAAATAGGGCAGACTGTCAATGAGTGTCTCTGCATAAGGGGCTGTGTTGATTTTCAGACGCAGCGGTTTTGTCCCGATGATGGTCTGCCGGGGAGACTCGATCCGCCTGACATAGGCCTCGGGCAGTCCTTCGATTTCAAGTATCATGCTTTTTACTTTCCGGGGGTCACGGATAATCCGATCAACAGGGATGGCAAATGCGCCGAGCAGATCGAAGGGCTGGTCCTCAGTTTCCTCTGAAAGCGCAAGTTCGGGGGTAGTGCGCTCCATGAGCATGCCCATGATAGTTTCTTCACGATAGGTCTGCCCGTTATCATCCAGCCAGAGCGTAGAGGGAATATCTTTAAAGACGATCCGTAATTTGTTGAGGTGATAAGTTGTTTCACCGATTCGGACGTCCTCTTTCCCGAGATGTGTGACCACCAGATCGGCTACTTCCAGATTCATGGGATCCAGGGCCGGCAGGCGAACGGTTTGACCCCGGCTGATCCCCTGCCTGGAGACGAGTGCCTGAATACTTTCGGAAGTGTACAGCTCACGGGGGACAGTGAGCACCCGTCGGGTAGTATCCTTTCCGTGGATAAATGTCAGGCTGAGCTTGTCCCCGTTTTTTGCGGCACCGATTTTAGTTGAATACAGGTCCGATACCACATTGGTCCCAACATTTATCAGCCGGAAAAGTGTATCGACCCGGGCCCTGGTATCCAGAGACAACTGAGTCTCCATTCCGGCAATGGTGACCTGCAGCTGCGTGCGGTTTTCGATGATGTAACCATCCGCACCGCGGTTTTGAACGGAATTCACAGCATAGCCCATGCGGTTTCCGTTTTGGTAAATCGTCATCCATTCCGAGTCTGAAGGGAGGTTCCGGATGCCCGTGTCCAGTGAGATGTATTCCGTTTCGGTGGAAGTCTTAAAATAGGAATTAAAGACCAGGCGGCCCATGAGTAAAACCCAGATTAAAATCAATCCGGCCAGATAAGTTCTGCGAGACGGCAGAGTCACTTTTAAACGCCTGCTTTCTGCGGCGGACCGTTTTTTTGAAACACTCTCACGATTTCAGCTCGCCGATAGTCTGTCGAAGTAATTTCTGCAGTTCAAAAGTCACCGTATATTCAGAAGACCAGCCTTCCCAGTAACAGGGCTGGAGACCGATCCCGGTTGAAGTTATGAAGGCCTCCGTCATGCTGTCAACTTCAGCGAAGGGGACGAAGGTTTCCAGAACCGTTAGAGCAAGTTGCCGCGCCAGCCCCATCACCGTATCCCGCATGACCCCGGGCAGTACACCGAGCTCGAGAGAGGGCGTCATCAGAACCCTGTCTTTGATGAAAAAAATATTGCGGATTGCACATTCAGTTATAATACCCCTGCGGTTAACAAAGACAGGCTCGTAAGCCTGCTGCCGGCCGGCTTCTTTTTTCGCCAGCAGATTGCCTACGTAATTCATGGATTTAATAGCCGGATTAAAGCGAATGACGGGATAATCTTTTTCTCTGAGAAAAACTACTTTTACAGGAGTGGGAGGAAGCGGTGAAAGAGGACGAATATTCAGATAGACACCGGGCTCACCTTCGTACAGCCAGGGAGGTCCCTGCACCAGTCCCCGGGTGATCATCAGTCTGAGCAGACCTGATTGGAGATCATTTTTTTGAACGCCTGCTTCTAGCAGCTTAAGCAGCGCCTCGTCATTCTGCCGGGGACTTAGCTGCAGAACACTTAATCCCGCCCGTAATCTTTCGAGGTGTTTTTCGGGCCGGAACAGAAGCCGGTTTTGAAACCGGACGGTTTCGAAGAGCCCGTCCCCATAGACGAAACCGGCATCATTAAAGGGCACCCGGGCTGCGGATTGCCGTACCCATTTACCATTGACATACACCATTCTATCCGGCATAGGGAGTACCTTTCTTTTCGAGGGGAGATCGTTTGAAGTCCCCGAAAGTCGTGTAATTCAGAATTTGCGGGGATGGAATCGCATAGGAAAAGACCTTTCGCTTTTTCAGCCATTCCTGCAGGCCGTATTTCTTAACTTCATGCAGAGGAACTTTGAATCGGCGGCCCTCAATGCGGCTGGTGATCACGGGCAGTGCGGGGGGCGTCCATTTCAGCTCATTGCCAAACAGCCGGAACAGCCCCAGGATGACATCTTCGTCCCAATCCGGGTTGAACTGATATTGCAGGCTGCGTAAGCCCAAATGCACACTTTTCAATTTGCCGCTGCGGGAAACTGCTCCCAGAGCCTTGAGTTTCGGATACAGCAGTTCATCAATCCGCTTTTCGTACGTTCGTGTGTTCACCTTTTTAAACAGCCAGTCCCAGTCGTAATCCCCAAGGATCTCCGTCCAGGTTTTTACATTCCCCGGATAATGCTGAAACTTCAGCCAGACGGCATCCGCATGCAGCACCAGCAGACGCGCCATGAGGGAATTTTCCACCTTTAAATTGTGCAGCCAGAGCAGGTAGATGAGCGTCGAAAAAGGGAATTTTTTCCTAAAATCTTTGGCAGTGAGACCGTACAGAATATTTGGATTACAGGAAGTTTCAAAGCCCCGGGGTGTTTCTCTGCCCGGTGAAATGATGTGGCCGCCGATGGCACGCCCCCGAACCGGGAGGATGTTCAGATCAACCCAGATGAGGTCTTGACGGGACTGGCGTGCCCTTTCGGAAATCCACAGGGAGGTTAGATCGTAATACCCCACCAGCTGCCAGTTGAGCTGTTGATGCAGCATTGAGGCACAGATAAGACCGTCATAGTCTGCAGAGATGATGAAGTGATGGTCACGTTCTGCAAGCCAGGGATAGTTTGAAATGATCTTTTTACGGCTGAATTCCATGGACAAAGCTAAAATTTTTTGAGGGCAATGTTGCAATTAAATTACAAACTGTTTCGCCCGGATACGATCCGGACAGGGCAAATGGGCTTACAACGGGAAGTATTCGTAAAGCAGTGTTGGTCACGGCTGTCTAAAATAAATTCACATTTGCCTAAAACCGTTCAATCTCTTCCCGGACTCGGACAGGTTATGCTGGAACTCCTACGGGACAAATGTCGATTTGATGATTGAAAGCACCATAAAATCCTGCAGGGACGAGATATCTGCAAACCTGATGGAGGCGACAGCAAAAATGTCCCGGAGGGACGAAACTTTTGTAGTAACAGAAGCTACTACAAGCCGAAGCTCCATAGGAGCGGGACGGATTATCTTTTTCTTATTACCCCTAACGTTTTGGACGTATGCGCGTATTCCTGAAGCATCAATAAATTTAAGTGGTTCATGTTCTCATTATCTTTTAAATTCGGTTTGAAATTGCAGATTGAATCAGGTTGTCAGACAAAAGTGAACCTGCTTTTTATGCGATAGTGCAATAAATAAACTTTTCAAGGAGACGAGATGAAACCCTTAACCCGTAAATATTTTTTGATCATTCCCCTGTTGTTCATAGTGCTTCCCCTGCAGGCTGAAAGTCTGGATGTTACTCTGGAGAACTTAATATCGGAGAATGCCAGGGGATATCTTGGGCCTGCCCCAACGGCTTTTGGAACCAACATCAATTCAGGTACCTTTCATACTGCTGCAACCCACAAATTTCTGGGTTTTGATTTCACCCTGAATTCCAGCCTGGTTGAAATTCCCGATGCAGATCTTACCTTTGACTTCATCCTGCCTCAGGAGCAGCTGCCTTTTAGCGTTCCCTTTATGGGTGGAAGTGTCGATGTTAACTTATCCCTGGATCAGCTCTATGAAGATGACCGTGCCGTTCCCACGATTTTCGGCTCAAAGGATGAGGGTTCCATCGAAGTTGATGAACTGAAGGCCAGGGATATCATTGCCCAGCAGATCAGCGGCCAGACGGGAGTATCCGTGGAGGATGTCATAGCCTCTGCCGGCCCTGAGATCATCGCACAGATCCAGGCGGCTAATTTGAGCCCTATCACGACACCCGCCGGATTTGATCTGGGGCTGGTGCCCATGGTGATTCCCCAGTTTGCCGTCGGCCTGCCTTTTGACCTGGAGGTCATGGTGCGGGGATACCCCAAAACAAATTTTGAAGATATCGGCGAAGTTTCCTTCCTCGGATATGGCGCTAAAATAGGCCTGAATCAGTTCAACCCGATACCCATTCCATTTTTACCCCGGGTTTCAGTTGGCTACTATCAGACCAATCTCACGATCGGGTCGATTTTAGATGCTTCCAACACGATCATTAATTTGCAGGTGAGTAAAGCGATTCCCTTCATAACAGTCTATGGCGGATATGGTATTGAGTCCAGCAGCATGGATGTGAATTACGATTATGATGACGGGGCACGCACCGTTCAGAATATTAACTTCTCTCTGGATGGGAAAAACGAAACCCGGATCACAGCCGGTGTCAGATTGAAATTGGCCATGTTCAGTTTGAATGCAGATTACTCTCAGGGCGAATACACAGCTTATAATCTCGGCCTGGGAATTACATTTCGTTAGGTTTACACCACAGCTGAAAGCCGGGAATACCCGGCCCTGAGCCCAGGCGGGGCCAGGTACCCATCCTGTGATATCAGTTCAATTTTTTTGCCAGGATGACCCGGGCAACATTGCGGTAAGATTTCCCCGAGTAGGCGTTGGAAGCTTCCAGAACAAGCAGATACCTGCCAACCCTGCATCGTCGGCCGGCATTGTTTTTCCCGTCCCAACGTAAAATGCCCTCCATCCCGGTGTGAATACCGGGAGCCAGAGTGTATATTTTGCGGCCTTTTACATCATAAATTTCCACCGACAGGGTTGCCTCCGTAAAGGGCAGGTGATAGGCGACGGTGAGTTCATCTTCAAATCCGTCACCATCGGGTGAAAAGGGGTTTGGGTACAATTCCAGCGCAGTATCCGCCTGCATATCGGGAACATACAGGGAATTGACTTCACCGGGAGTGCAGCCGGAAGGTGCCACACAGGTTCCCCAGTTGGCCGGATCATTTGAATCGATGTAAAAGGTCATTCTTTCAAGAGAATATCCACGACCCCCGCCCCAAACCGGATCATATTGCACATGGTCGATCATTCTGCCCGTAGGATCGAAGAGAAAAACATCGTCACCGGTGTTGTTAAGCCCCGGGAAGTCAGCGAAATAAACCATCCCGGACATGGTTGAATCCGCGCTGACTACTACATATTCTCCCGGGTAAAGTTCAAAATGATCGCGGATGCCCTCTCCGGGAGTTTCATTGTCTGCAATCCGCCAATCGAACAGATCGACCGCTGAACCCGAAATATTTACAAGTTCACACCATTCGGCGTCATCCCCGGATGGACTATACTGGATTTCGTTGATCAGCAGAGTGCGGTAGCCGGATTTGATCCTGACTTCATGCCAAAGGCTGTCATTACTGCGGTCAAAATCATTTACCGCCGAAATTGTCAGTAGATAAGGCATAACACCCGGTGGTTCACCTGCGAGCTGGTACTGATATGCAATCGTATCGTTAACAGGCAAATACAGGGAATCGATAAAATTGTTGTTGATCTTCAAGGCACCTGTGACATCAAAAAGACCCGTATTGACCAGATTCAATCTCAGGCTGAAGGTCTCCAGTGCCTCCGGGAATAAGGGAATATGGGCAATGGATGCAAGAGCAATGTCGATCGTATAGGATGACACGCTGTTTTCAAATCCCGGTGTTCCGTTGGGAGTCAGACTCCGGCGCCAGTTTTGCGGAATCCCGGGATAGTCCAGCACAATCCTTTCAAGGGAATAGCCGTCAGCGCCCTCCAGCCAACTTACGGATGAAACAGTGTCACCTGCAGCGTCAATGAGGAATACGGAATCACCGGAATTCTTAAGGCCGTTCCCGATACTGGAATCATCTGCATAAATTAAGGGGATATCCAAAGGCAGCAGCTCATAATAGAGCGCACCTTCATCATCCACATAGTCGTTTTCAAGAATCACAGCATAGGAATTTGCTTGTATAAGCAGCGCATTCCCCTCCAGTCCGTCACTGGCAGCTTCATCTGAGATCAGCCAGTTTTCGAGGCTTACCGGCATGCTTCCCAGATTATAAACTTCCACATACTCATTGGGAGAATCAGCCCCGGTAGGATTGAACATAACCTCGGAAATGACGACCTGGGAACGGCAGAATGTAAGCAGGATGAGAATGATAATAAAAAACATAGGCGAAAATAATAAGCTTTCCCTACAACAGGCAAGGCCGGAACTGATATTTCTTGAAATTGTATGCCTCCGCCCCGGAATGAGGCTCTTCCGTTTCAATCCTAAAATTTCTGTAACCTGTCAGGACACCTTTACCTCTAACGAATACTAATTGAAAGGATCTTATATGGACATGCGAATTTATTTCCCCGGCGGAAAAAAAGTATATGCAGATTTTAACGGCTTTACTATTAAAACAGACCAGTCCCCTGCAGGTGGCGGAGAGGGCAGCGCGCCGGAGCCCTTCAGCCTGTTTCTGGCATCAATGGGAACCTGCGTTGGGATCTATGTACTGGGGTTTTGTCAACAGCGGAATTTAAACACCGCCGGACTGGAGATTCGCCAATCCCTGGACTACGACCCTGTTAAAAGACTGGTGAACAGAGTTACCTTTGACATCAGGCTGCCGTCAGATTTTCCGGAAAAATATTTAAATGCTTTGAAACATACTGCAAAACTCTGCACCGTTAAAAAACACCTCGACACTCCACCCGAATTCCACATCGAAACCAGAATTGTCTGAAATTTCGTTGTATGAAATCAAAAAGGATATAAAATGAAGATACGACTATTTCTCATTAGCGCGGTGATTCTCATCGCAGGAGCCTGCAGTGAACACGAAGTTCCGCCTTCGCAGGTTCTCCATCACCACCCCGATTCCCAACCGGCTGTGAACTCACAAAAAACTGTAGCCGCTGGCAGGGGTACATTGCTCTTTTTCATGAATCCCAACGGCGGTCCCTGTCAAATGCAGGATCAGTATCTGCAGGAAGCGAAAGAATCGATTCAAAAATATGCCGATGTGGTCTATGTGAAAACCACTGATGACCGGTCTAAATCCATGTTTTATAAATATGGTGTCCGCTCCCTGCCTCAAATTATCCTGCTGGATCATGATCAGCAGGAGATACGGCGTTTTTCACCGGGGATTCAGCAACCAACCACACTCCTGGATGTACTCGAAGCTATGATCAAATAATGGTATTCAGCGGTATTAACATCCTGCTGGCTGTCGGAGCCGGGATCGCCAGCGTGGCCTCCCCCTGTGTATTGCCGGTAGTACCCATTATCGTAACCGGAACGGCCGGGGATTACAGGCACCGGCCGCTGCTTATCGTTTTAGGATTGGCGATCACATTTATCCTCATGGGTGTTGTGACATCTCTCTTCGGTTCGTTCATCGCCGGCAAAATGCTTTATGTAGAGAAAATTGCGGGTATCATCGTTCTCATCATGGGTCTGCTCATTCTCGGGGATGTAAATATTTTTAAGAAGATCACTGCTTTTAATAGGCTGGGAGCCGGACGGAAAGGCAAGTGGTCAGGATTTATTTTAGGGCTCACGCTCGGGCTGGTATGGATCCCATGTATCGGTCCGTTGCTGTCGGGGATTCTTGCAATGGTTGCCAGTCAGGGACAGTTGCTGGGAGGGATCATATATCTCGCCCTTTATGCGCTGGGTTTCGCCATTCCCATGCTGCTGGTTGGTTATTCCTCGCAGTTCATGCTTAAAAAAATACGGAAGCTCCAACAGCATCCCATAATCATTAGAGCCTTTAGCGGAGGTATCCTGATCCTGTTCGGAGGATACATATTTTTCAACGGTATTCTTGGTTTTGGCTGGTAAAACCCGGACTCTTCTTTAGCGTATAATCGGCATTTTACCTGATTGGCCGGGTGCTTTAGTTTTGACCATGGGTAAAAGCGCAGAAATACTGAATTTCGCTCTCCCCAGTGATCGGACACTGGGAGTTACCCTGAAACCCCACGCTTTTAATCTCTTTGAAAGAC
The DNA here is from genome assembly GCA_024277615.1 of Fidelibacterota bacterium. GTDB lineage: Bacteria > Fidelibacterota > Marinisomatia > SCGC-AAA003-L08 > JACNLC01 > JAADGM01. The sequence continues at coordinate 66,301 of JAJRUW010000067.1, forward strand.
CACAGGAGAATCTGTGGACATTCGATCTTGAGGGCCGCCTGATAGGGATGTATGTTGAGGATGTAAATTACAGACGTACACTGGACAACCGCTACTTTAAGAAATCCAGAATCCGCATGCACGGCGAGGACTTTCGACAGGTCATTGAGATTTCCCGGGAGAAAAGTACTCTTCTGCTTGACCGCGGTCGCGGTTTGCTGGCCTCAGTTGTTGACCGGCTGCCGGAGCGTTTTGAGAAAATTGCAGAACGGGTAATTACGACGGATATGAGCGTTCTGGAGAAGGATGCGGCTGTTTTTAAGGATGTCTACCTGCCCATTTCAATCCTGCCTCCCGATCAGTACATGGCTTTGGTTTTGCAGGTTTCGGAGGGCTGTAATTATAATAAGTGTACTTTCTGCAATTTCTATCGTGACCGAAGCTTTCATATAAAATCTCAGGAAGCTGTCGAAGCTCATTTTCGTGATGTACGCAACTTTTTTGGGTCCGGCATTAAGTTACGCAGATCCATTTTTTTAGCCGATGCAAATGCCCTGGTGATTCCCCAGAAACGCCTGGTTACAATATTGGAAACCGCCCGCCGGGAATTCCCGGATATTCCGCAAATTTATTCTTTCATCGATGTTTTCACAGGTATCAGGAAAGGGCCGGATGACTTTGCCCGCCTGGCCAAACTGGGACTTCGCCGGGTTTATCTGGGATTGGAATCAGGTAATCCGGCATTGCTGGAACTGCTCGGCAAACCTCAATTATCCGCTGATGTCGTACATCTGGCAAAAGACTTAAAGGCCGGCGGGATTCAGCTGGGAGTTATCCTTCTGGCCGGTGCCGGTGGGGAAAAGTTTCGCCGCGTACATCTTAAAGATTCGATTTCACTCATCGAAAAACTGGATCTGAAATTTGGCGACATGATCTACATCTCTGAGTTTTATGAGACGAACAGCGCATATCGTGAGGCTCTTGAAAAGGAGCAAATCGAATTGCCCGGACCGGGGACAATCCGTAAATTATCCAATGAACTCAATTTTGAACTCAGACGAAGGATATCAAAAGAGGTATCCATCTCAACGTATGATATCCGGCAGTTTTTTTATTGATAATTTCCGGAAGCGCCAGCTGAATTGAACTCCCTCGTGCTGCGGGAGATAATAAAACGAGATTTAACAAGGAGTAAGCAGATGAATCTAAATATCAGGCCCGATGTGATCATCATTCAGGATGCCATCATCAATACACGCAGAGATATACACCAACACCCCGAATTGGGATTTCGTGAGTTACGAACAGCCAAACTCGTGGCGGACAAGCTCAAGGCTTTGGGACTGGAAGTCCAAACCGAAGTAGGACGTACTGGTGTGGTGGGTCTGTTGGAAGGCAGGGGCTACGGCCCGACCATCGCCCTGAGGGCAGATATGGATGCTCTGCCCATACAGGAAACGGGCAATCCGCCCTATAAATCGAAGAAAGACGGTGTAATGCATGCCTGCGGTCATGATGGACATACGGCCATGCTTTTGGGCACGGCCGAGGTGCTCATAGGCATGAAAGACAGGATTCACGGTAAAATTAAGTTTATTTTTCAGCCGGCCGAGGAAGGGCAGGGTGGAGCCAGGGTGATGATTGAAGAGGGTGTACTTGAAGATGTAGCTGAGATTTACGGAATTCATTTGTGGAATTACCAAAAGTTAGGTACCGTGGGTGTCAGGTCCGGTCCTATTCTCGCTTCAGCTGATATTATCAATATCGTTGTTAAAGGTACGGGAGGGCATGGTGCCGCTCCTCAGGGAACGGTGGATGCCGTCGTAGTTGCAGCACACCTGATCAGCGCCATCCAAACCATTGTCAGCCGAAACACCAACCCCCTCGAAAGCACAGTAGTAACTATCGGTAAAATACAGGGTGGCAGCAATTTCAACATCATAGCCGACAAGGTGATTCTAAACGGTACAACCAGGGCCTATACGGAAGCGAATCGTCAGCTTATCAAAACCCGTCTTCAGGAAATCGTGGACGGTGTTGCAGCGACCTATAAGGCCGAAATCACCCTAAAATACTTTGATGGATATCCGCCCACGGTAAATGATGCGGCGCTAACTGAAAAAGTCATAACTGCCGCTGAAAAAATTGTCGGTGAGGGAGCCGGTTCTCCGTTTCTTTCCATGGGAGGTGAGGATTTCAGCTACTATGCACAGAAAATACCGGGCTGTTTTTTCTTTATAGGGTCGGCCCCGGAAAATGTTGAGCCCGGAAGCGTTCCCCACCATTGCTCGCATTTTAATATCGAAGAGCAGGCTCTGCTGGTTGGCTGCTCGGTTTACGTACAGCTCATTGAAGATTTACTGATTAAATAGAGGATATAAGATGGACAGACCTGAAGTTGTCATTAATGGTTGGGCGATATTCGTATCAGCCCTTGTGTATTTCATTATCGGTGCTGTTTGGTTCTCGGAAAAAGCCTTTGGTAAAACCTGGGCCGAAGGAGCCGGGATTGAACCCTCAAAAAAAGGACTGATTAAAAAACTCGGAATCAACTTTTTGGGGGCCGTAGTAGTGGTTTTTGTTATGAGTCATTTCATAAGTTACACGTCCTATTTCATGGGCGTTGGGGGTATTGTCGGCGGCATTCAAACGGCCTTCTGGGCCTGGCTGGGTTTTTCCGGCGCTACTTACCTGATGATCCTGGTATTCGAAGAAAAGCCCTTTAGATTTTTTCTTGTAAATAGCGGCTATCACCTGGCCGGGCTCATCGCCTCGGGGCTCATCCTGGGTGTTTGGCGCTAAACTAAAAGTCCCAATCCGGCGATGGAACGGGCAGCCTAAGCAATTCATCGAGTCTTATCAGCAGGTCGAAAGGAGCCACAAAGTCATCCGTCACTGCCAGTCCCGAGGCCGGCACGATCCCCATCCACAACCGGGTGAAAGCATTCACAGAACATTTGAGGACCGGTAAAGACGGATCACTGCCGGTTTGTATGGTGGATTCGGGACCCAAATGAACAATATAGTCACCGCTTATCCCCGTCCACCCGCCGCGATTTTTCAGGTATTTTTCGATGGGATCGGAAAGAGTTATATTGAAATCAAGGGTCTTGCCCGGAAGATGGGTTTGGGAGATGCATTGCCGGAGGTCACAGATTCTAAGTTGATAATATGCCGTGGCTTTAATGTGCTGTTCGAATTCGGACTTTTCCGTGATGATGCGGTTATGGAAGGGTTGCTCCAGGAGGTCCTGAAAATGAATACCCCGGGGTTCCCGCATCGTCACCAGTTTCACCTGATCTCCCAGATTGCGGATCAGGGCCATCAGCTCTAAAAACTCGCTGTAATTGCGGTACGCCATCCAGCCGATACGATAGGGACCGTATTCAACATTAGACGCATCCGCGCAAAAATGATGTGACAAGGCCTTGCCCGGGGCATCAAAATATCCCAGGCCGAAGCTGTTGCTGCCCCACTTCAATTCAGCCGATGTGATACAAGCTCCTTCTAAATTACAATGCCCGTGCCGCATGATCCTGTGCAGACGGGAGGCATGAATGGTCTCTCCGTCTTCGAGGTCCAATCGGCGGGGAATTCTGGCTTTCCTGTCCACTTTCAGTTTTGAAGGGTCAAAAGACACCCAATGTTCATAACTGCAGGTCCCGAAGCCGAGGCGGTTGTAAAAGCCTTGTTCGAACATACCAAGTGAGGCAACGGCAGCTCCGGCATCCGCTTTTTGCCCGATTAGTTCCGCCGTCAGTTCTGCCGCCAGACCCTGTTTGCGGGCAATCCTGCCGGTGGTTACACCTGTGATGAAGGCAGCCGGGAGATCCTCCTTCAAATAGCGCATAGTCCCAACGGTTGAAACCGCAAAACATTCAACAGCCCCGTCGATATCGGCCACCAGCGCAAATTGGTCGTTTACAAATTCATCAAAGATCGCCTCCTTGCCACTTTCCAGCCAGCCGCACTCCCGCCAGATACGCTGAACCTCTTTGCGATCTTTTTTGTGGTCATAAGTTCTAATGCTCATTGTTTGTGCACTTTCTGGTTAATCAATCAGTAATCCCTATGTGAAAATTACAAAAAAGCAATAAAATTCACCCCTTAAAATCGAATGAACTGAACAACAATGGATCAAAACGCAACACGGGCTACACTGGCATTTTTACTTTCTACGGCATTCCGGGAACTTTTCGGGGCCAGGAATCTGGTGATTGAGCATTCTTTCGGTGACGGCTATTTTTCACATAGGGATAACTGGAATGAGATCACTGCGGATGAAATTCAGGCACTTGAAACGCTGATGCGGAACTGGCTGACAAGTGACACACCCCTTTATTTGGGAACCATGCCCAAACGGGAAATTATGGCTCGATTCAGGGAAGCCGGTTTAAAAAACAAACCGGCCATTCTGAAAAAATGGAAGGTGGACCCCGTACCTACAATCCATGTCGGGCATCATTTTGACTATCGCATCGAACCGATGTCAACGGACAAAGCTGAGCTGCAGGTTTTTCAACTTAAAAAGTATGACCGCGGACTGCTACTGCGATTTCCATCATTACTGGTTCCCCACAAAATACTGCCCCAGCCGGAGCGCCCCAAGTTGTTTTCCATCATCGAAGAATATGAAAACTGGGGTCGTATCATGCAGACGGAGAGTATTCCTCAACTCAATCGCTGCATAAAGGACGGTATCAAAAAACTGGTCTGGATAGCAGAAGGGCTGCATGAGAAAAAGATCATCAATATTGCCGATAAGATCACAGCGGGATTTTCCAGCAAACGTGTGATTGCCATTGCAGGCCCCTCTTCTTCTGGTAAAACGACTTTTGCTAAAAGGCTGAGTATTCAGCTCAACGTTAATGGTTTTACCACCACTGAAATTTCCATGGATGATTACTTCGTGGATCGTGATAAGATACCCATTGGCTCGGGAGGAAAGCAGGATTTTGAATCTTTTGAGGTCGTGGATGTTGGCCTGCTGACTGAACGGGTGTCCGGGTTGCTGCAGGGACGCCCCATTCCCAGAAGGCGTTATGATTTCAGCAGAGGCATCGGTTCGGATACGGGGAAATTTTTACAGTTGCGAGACCGGGAATTCATTCTGATTGAGGGGATTCATGCCCTCAACCCGCGGCTCACCCATCATCTTGCCGGTGGTAATGTCCAGAAGATCTACGTCAGCGCTATGACACAACTGAATGTGGACGCCGACCATCGCGTTTCAACCTCGGATAATCGCCTGCTCAGGCGTGTTGTCCGGGATCATAAGTTCAGGGGATATTCTCCGGAAGAAACACTCGAACGCTGGCCCTCGGTCAGAAGGGGCGAAGAAAAAAACATATTCCCCTTTCAGGAAGAAGCGGATTATATGTTCAATTCAGCCCTGGTATATGAATTTTCCGTACTCAGCAAAATTGCAAAACCTTTATTGAAAAGTGTTCCGCAATCATCTCCGGCCTATGCAGATGCGCACAGACTGGGTACTCTGGTTTCATTCTTCGAGCCCCTGGCAGTGCATAAGGTTCCCGGAATATCAATACTCAGAGAATTTATCGGGAACAGCGAATTCAGCTACTGATTCAAATCAGTCGGGGCAGTTCCGGAAGGAATAAAGAGACTATAGCCAAGTTTATCACTGATTTTTCTTAATTCATCCCATTTACCCGGGGACTGAATCATTTTGAGAGCGGCGGGGAAAACATGGTTATTTTCTACGAAGATATGTTCTCTTAGCAAACCGATGATGCCGTTTGCCTGGAAGTTCATCTGATGTTTAAAGGAATTGAAATCGGTTTCACCGAGAGTTCTCAGGAAAACCAGAAAGTTTTGCTTATAATCTCTCAAAAAATGGTGTTCGGACTCGAGCACGTGATGATATTTGTGCATCCCCAGTTTACCGAGTTCCGGGAAAATGGTTTTGTCCTCCCGGACATGGTGTACCCGCATTTTGACGAGTTTCTCGACTGAATCAACCAGATTCATGATCAATTCCGGCTGTTCAAGGGCCCCCTGAAGATTCCAGACTTTTTTACGATTAACATCCATCTCATCAAGAATATTCAAGATTACACGGTGTTCTGAAAACAGAATATGGATGATGTGACCTTCAGGCAACAGCCGCAGATATTGATCGATGATATCATGGGAAGCTTCGGTTCTCCGCTTCACAGACGCTAAAACGGGTCTCATAATCGGCTTATGAAACCTCGCCTAAAAGCTGTCGCTTGCGAATTACTTCTTTTGCCAGATGTTCCAGGTTTTCGTGTCCCAGCAGCACACGTATATTCTCTTTTATAATCTTCCAGTTGTTGTGTAAAGGACAGGGTACGTTATCGTTGCATTCATCCAGTCCGATTACACACATGTCATTCTCAGACGGAGGGCCGTCTATCGCATAGACGATATCGATGACGCGGATATCCCGTGCGGGTTTGTTGAGCTTCAGTCCACCGCTACGCCCCCGAAAAGACTTCACAAGATGATGTTTTACCAGTGTCTGTACGAGTTTGGCAAGAAAGTGAACCGGAATGTTATAATCCTCGGCTATTTGGCTAACCATAATTTTTTCCTTATCTCTATGTTCAGCCAGATAAATCATGGCCTGTATTCCATATTCAGAGGATTTGGAGTAAATCATAAAATTGTCCTTTTCAAATAAAATTGTGATGAAAATCGCAATATAGATTAGGACACAAGTATCTCATTAAACAAATGCAAATTGAGAAAATAATGCAGAATAGGGGTTTAAAAAAACCTCCGCGGGCGTTTTTCAAGAAAAACTCTGAATTTACTGCAGGGAAACATTTTTGATACATAAATTCGACAGTCCATATCTGAAACCGGTAAAACTATTCCGAAAAGATTAATAACCGGAATTTCAGGCAGTTTTGAATTTCACTGAAACAAAACTTTTCATACCTCATTCAATGATTTATCTGTAGTTTTCGCACCCGTTTGCGGATACATTTTCATCGTTTATCTTTTATCTTGGTTTCAGAATTAACGAGGGATTTTCCACACAAAAAGAGGAATGAACCAAATACCATTGCCTAAGCTGAAAAATAATGAGTAAAATCATCACAATTGGATTCCTGATCCTCCTCACCGGCGGCCTACACGCTCAGGACGTCCCTGCCGGAGCCTTCTCCATCTCCCGACTGCACTATGAGGGCGGCGGGGACTGGTACACTGACCCCAGCTCGTTACCAAATCTCTTGGATTTTTTTCATACTGTTACCGGGGTAAATGTAAAACCGGTTGAAAAACGGGTGAAGATTGGTGATGATCAGTTTTATGAAAGTCCCTATTTGTATATGACCGGACACGGGAATATCAATTTTACCGATGAACAGGCCCAGATTCTCAGGGATCAGTTGATCAACGGTGCCTTTCTGCATGCAGACGACTGTTACGGAATGGATGAATCGTTTCGCAGGGAGATGCGAAAAGTTTTTCCGGAAAAAGATTTAGTTGAATTACCGGCTGACCATGAGATATTTCACATGCTGTATGATTTCCCGGACGGCCTACCTAAAGTCCATGAGCACAATGGTCAACGTCCCCAGGCCCTCGGCATTTTTTATGAGGATCGGCTGATTGTACTCTACACTTACGAGACAGACCTGGGAGACGGTTGGGAAGATGCGGATGTACATCATGACCCTGCCGCTGTCCGAAGTCAGGCGCTGGAGATGGGAACTAACATTTTATTGTACGCCCTGAGCCACTGATATGCGTCAGAATCTGATCAGGCATTATCTCCGTACAGTTCGCAGGCAGCGTGCAGATTTCGATTTGCTGAAGGGGATCGTTGGATTTATTCTGGTCCTCCTGCTACTGACACTGCTGCTGGCGACAACCGAGTCGCTGTATTATTTCGATCCGGAGCAGCGGACCAAACTGGCCATTTGGCTTGGGGCCGCCGTTGCCGTCATACTGTTCTATTTATTCCTGAAATGGATGATCCATCGTAACGGCTGGCTGGGTAACAGTTCGGATGAAATCATTGCAGCCCATATAGGGAATAAAGTCCCTGAGATTGCCGACCGGTTGTTAAATGCCTATCAGCTTGAGAACAGCCTGAAACCCGACACACCGGAACAGGACCTGGTCCTGTATGCGGTTGACAGAGTAAACGGGCAGCTGCAGTTGACCCCGCCCTCCTCACTGAAAGAAAAAATTCCACATGGAACCCGGGTTCGGTACTACACGATATTTGCAGTAGTGTTGACTGTTTTTCTCGTTTTTCAGCACCAGCTATTTCCGGCATTATCCAGACTGGCTCATCCGGATACCGCTTTTCCTATGCCGGTACCCTTCACGCTAAAATCCCTCACCGGTAATCAGGATGTGCTGGGTGGTGATTCACTGAATGTGAGTTTTTTGGTCGCAGGTGTTGCACCGGATTCGTTAATCCTCAAATGGAGAGCAGGTGCAGCGGATCATCAGGCAACTATTCCTCTGGTTCGGGATACGGCTTCTTATCTGTTCACCAACATCAAGGCGGATGTTTTGTACAGTGCTGAAGTACTTTCAAATTCCTGGTTTTCTCCCTGGGACAGGGTCGTTACGGGCACGGATACCATTTTTGTTACGGATCGTCCGGTAGTGGAGGCCCTGGAATTTACAATCATCCCGCCCGATTATACCGGGGAAGCACCCTGGACGCATCCGGGAAATGTAACTGATGTCACTCTGCTCGCCGGCAGCACGGTACAGGTTGGCGCCACGGCCACCAAACTGCTCAGTCTGGCCTGGGTTTTGATTGGAGATAACCGGGAAACTCTGAAAATTACGGGACCCGAGATTAGAGGGACTTTCAGCGTTGAAGCAGATGAAACCGTGGCTATCTACTGTCTGGATGAAAACAATGTGGGGAATCTCAATCCTGCCCAATACCGTTTCACGGTGATCCCCGATTTTCCGCCGGACCTGCTGGTTGCTGAGCCTGAGCGCGAAATCGATCTGGATGAATCTCTGACAATCAATTTTAACCTCCAGATCAGTGATGACTTTGGGTTTTCGGGGGCATCCATCGATTACCGCATCAAGCACCCGGATTATCTGACGCCGGATACAACCACTTACAGCAGGGACATCCCGGAACTTATTACGGCAGCCCGTTCGCAGCAGATATTTCATACCTGGGATGTATTAACGCTGGGTCTTTCACCGGATGATGAACTCCAATTTCAAATCAAGCTTCTTGACAATAATGTACTTACCGGTCCCGGTAAGACAATTTCCGCAATTTATACAGCACGATTTCCCTCTTTGGAAGATCTCTACCGCTCTCTGGGGGACAGCGAAGACTCCGCCCTGGAAGAATCCGCAGATTTAAAAATGTCGCTTGAAGACGTTAAAGAACTGGTGGATGAGCTGAATCTCGAGATGCTGAAATCTGACGATGTGAATTGGGAGCAGCAGCAGAAAACCGAAGATATCCTGAACAAAATGGAGGATGTTACTCGGCAGATTGACGAGATGCAGGATGCCTTGTCACAGATTTCGGAACAGCTTGAAAAGAATAATCTGGTAGATAAGGGATTACAGGAAAAGTTCTCAAAGCTGCAGGATTTACTTGAACAGATCATGACCCCTGAACTGCAGGAAGCCATGGACAAACTCCGTGAGGCCATGGAGGAGATGGACCCCCAAAAGATGCTGCAAGCCCTGGAAGATTTTCAGTTTAATATGGAAGATTTGGAGGAACAGCTGGACCGTTTTATCGATATGTTTGAGCAGGCTATGGCCGAGCAGCGCATGGATGAAGTGGTCAAAAGGCTGGAAGAGATGGTGGCTGAACAAAAGGATATCGTGGATGAATTCAAACAGGAGAACGGACAGTCGCTTTCTGAAATGGCTTCACGGGAACGGCGCCAGGAGGAGAATTTCTCCCGGCTTGACCAGGTTATGAAAGATGCTGCTGATAGCATGGAAAAATATGCAGCCCAACCTTCGGCGAGTCTGAGAGAACTGCGCCAAAGTGACCTGGCTAAAAATACTCAGCAGTCTCTGTCCGAAGCTCGCCGGAAAATGCAAAGCAGCGATAAGTCCAGCGAGAGCCCCGCCAACGCAGCCAGTCAGCATCTGAAGCAAATGCTGGAACAGGCACAAATGATTCAGCAGCAATTCCAGCAGCAGACCGTGGCCGAAATGATGGAAGAATTTCAGAAAGTGCTGCAGAATACGCTGGCTATTTCTTCACATCAGGAAAGTCTCAGCCTGTCTTCTGCGGGGCTGCGTTCCAACAGTCCCCGCCTGCCGGACATCAATGAGCAGGAGGACAGGATCCGGCGCAGGACGAATCAGTTATTTGCCCAGCTGATGGAATTGTCGCGAAAAACTTTCTACATTTCCCCCAAGATCAACCAGACTCTGGGGAAAGCCCGTGTATCCATGGATAAATCAATTTCGAAGTTGGAGCAGAAGCAGGTAAGCTCGGCCATCCGGGAGCAAAAAACCGCCATGGAGAATATCAATAAAGCTGCCAGGCTGATGCTGGATGCCATGGATCAAATGCAATCCAGCGGTTCGGCATCCGGCTTTGAATCTTTCATGGAGCAAATGCAGCAGATGTCCCAGCAACAACAGGGCATCAACCAGGGAACCATGCAGTTGGGGCAGATGGGTATGATGGCCCAGCAGGCCATGATGCAGCGGCTTCAGGCCCAGCAGCAGGCCCTGCAGAAATCCCTTAATGAATTGCTTTCAGAAATGCCCGGTGAGGATAGCGGCGGGCTCAGCAAAGCATCCCAGGATATGGAAGAAGTAATCAAAGATTTTAAGCGTCGTCAAATCACCCGGTCCACCCGGGAACGCCAGGAACGTATTCTGTCAAGGATGCTGGACAGCCAAAAATCAATGACACAACGGGATTATTCTAAAAAACGTAAAAGCCGCACCGGCCAGGAAATGCTCTATACGGGACCGGCCGGACTGCCGGCGAGACTCGGAGAACGGGATTTGCTGTTGATCAAAGCCATGGAAGATGCGTTGAATGAAGGACGCTCGCGAGAATACCAGGAGATGATGAAAACATATTTTCGTGAGTTACAGAAAAACGCCCAGAATACGGAAACCTCAATATTAAATAATTAGATGAAACAGTATCGCCTGACATTTCTGACACTCCTGCTCCTCATTACCTGGCCCGGTCTGTATGCCCAGAAAACAAATGATATTCTCGAAATGCTGCAAAAATCCATGCATGCAAATCAGGCCAGGGCCGGCACTCAGGATAAAAAATACCAGCAGGCCAGGGCTTTTGAAAAAGCAGGTCTCTGGAAAGAGGCCGAGCAGCTTTACCGGGAGATCAACCTCGAGGAACCGGGTGTAAGTAAATACTTTTCCCCTCTGAAATCTATTTTAGGTCAACGTAAAGACTGGCCGGAGCTAATTAAGTTTTATCAGCTTTATTTGCAGGCCCGCCCCGATGACATCAACGCCCGCATCGATCTAGGCGGCACCTATATCCTGGCAGATTCCACTCAACGCTGGCAAGCTCTCTTTCAGCAGATCGCAGATGAGAATATTGCTTCCGAAACTGTCTTCAAACGAATAATCAACAAACTCATGTCGTTGTCAGAAGACGAGTTTGCCCGGGAAATACTGCAGCAATATCGGCAGGCGAATGACGCTCCCGGATTTTATGCTTTCAGTATGGGTAACCTGTTTGCAATGCGCATGAACTATGAGCAAGCGCTGGATGAATATCTGTTATTTCTAAGCCTCCGGCCTGATAAAATTCAATCCGTATCAGATAAACTCCTGACCTTTCCAGAGACTCCGGATGTACAGACACTCATAAAAGACCGTCTGTCCGCTTCCGGCCTGCAGGCGGCCAGACTAATTCTCTCGGATGTGGCTTTTAAGGAAAAAGCCTATCAGCAGGCTTTTGAAATTCTGAAAAATACGCAAGCGGACCCCGCTCGTTTTCTCGAGCTGGGTAAGGACCTGCTCACCGTCAGGGAATACACTTTAGCGGACAGCGTCCTGCACTTTGTGCTGAACGCAAATACCACCGAGGATGTGCTTGAACAAACCGTCTATGTGCTGGCGAAGCTCTATGAACAGCAGACAATTCAAACCCGCAATGTGCTGCCGATTTCCGGGTTTTACCGTGGAAATCCTTTTTTTACTTCTCCCTTCCTCCGCGTTGATGAAGGCAGTTCTGCAGCCCTCATGGGGGCGGTAGCCATCTATGATTCACTCAGAACCAACAAAGCTTCGGCCGAGGCCGCCTTCCGCCTTGGAGAGATCCGGTTTCTGATATTATTTGATCTGGATGGTGCTCAACTAAATTATACCGAAGTACTGCAGATGCCCGGGAACCTTCCTTTTCTGCCGCAGACGAAACTCCGGCTCGTGGATTTGCTCATTGCAAAGGGTAATCTTTCTGCTGCCCGTGCCCTGGTGTCCGATTATCTGTCAACTGCATCCCACCCTCAATTCGTATTTGCTCTCAAACAGAAAACAGCCCAGATACTCCTGTATCAAAACGAACCGGATTCGCTCAATGCACTTGTTACCGGCATGGTCAGGCAGATGAATCCCTCAGACGCCCTGTATAACGATGTACTGGAAGTGTCGGGACTGCTGAAAACTTTCGGCAGTGATACTACGGACTTCACTGTCTTTGCCGAAGCACAATTTCTGTTACAGCAAAATAAACGGACGGAAGCCATTAAGCGACTGGAATCCCTAAGTCTCAGCAGTTCGCCCGAAATCGGTCAGCTGGCCACTTATCAGCTGGCTACCCTTTACCTGCTCCAGGGAGAGCCGGAAAAAGCCTGGCAAATCACATTGACCATAGAGGGCGGGTCGCTGTATGCGGAGCTCGGGATGATCATGCGGGCGGAGATCAAGGATTATTTGGAAGACGATCTGGCAACCGCCATAGATATCTACCTTGAATTTCTCGACAAATATCCTCTGAGTATCTATTATGATGACGTACGCCTGAGACTGCGGGAGTTAGCCAGTTGAAGCAAAGCCCTCTAAAACATTAATTATTAAAAAGGACGACCTTGATCAAAACTGAAACAATACCACAAAGGTTCATCCTGCTGTTGCTGGCGGGACTGCTTTCCTTTGTCTCCGGACAGAAATTGCTCATCCCCATGGACCTGACCCAGACGGATCATTTGAAAGCCTACGGTGTTGCCTACTGGACACTCAAGCAGGGACAGAATGTGGACTGGCTCCTGAACTATCGCGGTGGCGCCTTCCTGATGGATGATTCTCAAACACTTGAAAGAGAATGCAAGGTCAGGGGAATTTCTTTTGAGTTGGTAGATGCAGCCCGGCTGGGTTCAATTTACGGTGAGATTGAAGCAAACAATATGGATGATGTCCTGTTGGAGAAGGCACCCAAAATAGCCGTCTATTCACCACCGGAAATGCAGCCCTGGGATGATGCTGTGACTCTAGCACTCACCTATGCCGAGATTGATTATGAAACTGTTTTTAATGATGATGTGCTGGCGGATAAATTAAGCGATTATGACTGGCTGCATCTGCACCACGAGGATTTCACAGGACAATACGGTAAATTCTACCGGAATTACCATGGAGCCGCCTGGTATCAGAACCAGGTAGCTGATTTTGAAAGAATCGCCCGGCGTCACGGATTTGCCTCAGTACAGGAACTGAAAAAGGCCGTGGCCGCAAAGATTCGGGATTTTACCGTGAATGGAGGCTTTCTCTTCGCAATGTGTTCAGCCACTGATTCTTTTGATATCGCACTTGCTACCCAGAAAACAGATATCGCTGCTTCCGTCTATGACGGCAGCCCCGTTGACCCAGATTACCTCAGCAAAATCGATTATTCAAAATCCTTTGCCTTTGAAAATTACAGTTTGTACACGGATCCTATGGTGTATGAATATTCCACAATTGATATTCCGCCAAGTAATAAACCGGTAACCCGCAGCGCTGAGGCAGACTATTTTACACTGTTTGAATTTTCAGCCAAGCTGGACCCGGTTCCCACTATGCTGACCCAGGACCATGTCGGTGTCATCAACGGTTTCATGGGGCAGACCACCGCTTTCAACCGCAATTATCTCAAGAAAAGCGTGGTCATACTGGGAGAAGTTGAAAACGATTTGATGGTGAAATATATTCACGGCAACGAAGGTAAAGGTTCTTTCACTTTTCTCGGGGGTCACGACCCTGAAGATTACCGTCATTTCGTAGGGGATCCACCCACGGACCTTTCACTGCACAGGAACTCTCCCGGATACAGGTTGATTCTCAACAATGTTCTCTTCCCGGCCGCCCGGAAAAAAGAAAAAAAGACCTGATATAGCGTAAATTCCTTCATTTTCCTGAAACAGAAACAACTCATCATAAAGTACTTTGCAGGTTGCTTTTCCAAAGGAATTTCAACTATTGACAGCCGGGCTGATATTCCGTGTACTATCAAAACAAATCACTCTAAATTTGCACTCTAGATCTGGAGAATAAAATTGATTAAACGAACCCATACCTGCGGAGAACTCCGGGGGAAAAATATATCCGAAACCGTATCCCTTACCGGCTGGATTGCCAAGCGCAGGGATCTGGGGAAACTGATTTTCATCGATTTGCGGGATCGACACGGTAAAATACAGGTAATTTTTAATGCGGAGACCACACCGGCTGTTTTCGAAACCGCCAAAAAACTGAGTATGGAAGATGTCATCGGAATTGTCGGTCAGGTTGTACTTCGTCCGGAGGATGCCGTCAACCGGAAAATGCCCACAGGCGAGATAGATGTGGAGGCCAGCGGGCTGGAGATTTTCAACGAATCCGCCCCCCTGCCCTTTGATATAAACGATCGAAAATCCGCTTCTGAAGAGCATCGTCTGCGTTATCGTTACCTCGAACTGAGGACTCAGGAACTTCAGTACAATCTTCGAATGCGTCACAAAGCCGCCAAAGCGGTGCGAGATTATATGGATTCTCTGGACTTCATTGAGATTGAAACCCCCGTACTGATGAAGTCCACACCGGAAGGAGCCCGTGATTTCCTGGTTCCGAGCCGGATACACAAGGGGAAATTCTACGCCTTACCGCAGTCCCCGCAAACTTACAAACAATTGTTGATGGTCTCGGGCTTTGATCGTTATTTCCAGCTTGTCAAATGTTTCCGGGATGAGGATTTCCGCGCGGACCGTCAGCCGGAGTTTACACAGATAGATATAGAGATGTCCTTTGTTGAAGTGGAGGATATCATCCGCCTGGGAACCGACTTGACCCGGCAGGTCTGGAAAGCCATCCTGGATGTGGAATTGCCGGTGGAGTTTCCCCGCCTGTCCTATGCCGAAGCACTGGAGCGATTCGGCTCGGATAAGCCCGATATCAGATTCGGTATGGAACTGCAGGATTTCGGGTCTTTCGTCTTAAAATCTGATTTCAACGCCTTCAAATCCATTGTTGCAGATGGGGGAATTTCCAAAGCACTGGTTTGTCCTAACGCAGGCAACTACAGCCGGAAAATCATCGATGGTCTCACGGCCGATCTCAAGACATATTATAAAGCCCGGGGTCTGGCATGGATGAAGGCCGTAAAGGGTAAACTCGAGGGCGGCATCAGTAAATTTTTTGCGGAGGATCTGCAGAACGAGATTATCGCCACCCTGAATGTAAGGGAGGGAGATATCATATTTGCAGCTGCGGACGAAGCTGCCATAGTATTACCGGCGATTGGCGCTCTGCGCCTGGAACTTGGCAAACGGGAGAACCTCATCGATACGTCTGCCTGGGCTCCGCTCTGGGTTACCGATTTCCCGCTGGTGGAATGGTCAGAAGAGAAAAATCGCTGGGATGCCCTGCACCATCCCTTCACCCGGCCCCACCCCGATGACACTGCCCTCATCGAAAGCGACCCCGGTAAGGTTCGTTCCCTGGCTTACGATATTGTCATGAACGGGTATGAAATGGGCGGCGGCTCAATCCGTATTCACAGCAGTGATCTGCAGAAGCGTATTTTCACCCTGCTCGGCATCGATGCTGAAACTGCCCGGCGAAAATTTGGCTTCCTGATGCAGGCTTTTCAATACGGAGCACCACCCCATGGCGGTATCGCTTTCGGTTTTGACCGAATGGTCATGCTGCTGGTGGATTCGAATCAGATCAGAGATGTTATTGCCTTTCCCAAGACTACTTCTGCCATGTCCCTCATGGACGGGTCACCTTCAGCGGTCGACGACGAGCAACTGGAAGAGTTGGGCCTCAGGCTGAGAGACCTCCCCAAAAGCTGATTCCCCGACAGGAATAGTAGTACATTTTACGCAACAGGTGATTTGAAATAATAGCAGTTTCCCCGTAAATTTAAGTGATTTATGGGAACTATTAATTGACAATTTCGCTGGATTTTAAGCCTTTTCTTCCGGGAGAAGGCTTTTCTATTTTTATTTGCATCCCATCAGGTTATTATTGGAGCATAATTGAAGAAAAAGATAAACATTAGTGCCGTCGATTCCCTGGCCCTCCTTGGTCCGGGTGA